>JBEBGH010000210.1:0-9426 GCA_040081565.1 Pirellulaceae bacterium | reverse complement strand
TCGCCAGCGTTGATTGATAATAAGAAAAGGGATTGAAGCCCTTTCGAGGTGCTAGAAATTTCTCTAAATGTAAAACTTCAATCAGTCGCGATTCCCACTGCAATTGGCAAAGCCCGATCCAGGCGACCGCGCCGATAATTCCAACGATGATCGAAAGATTGCTGACCCGCGTCGGGTGATGGAAGACCACATGATTCCAAGCCATCCCAATCGCCAAGATCATGACTGCCGATTGGGAGACAACAAAAAAGAGCTGCCTCCAACCGTAATCTATCCGTCCGTCGACGTCATCGAAGCTTGCGTCAGGAGGCCCCGGTGCAAAAAATGCCAACAACATGAAAACGACCAATGGCAACACATACCACCAGACTTGTTCTTGTTGTTCGTTGGCCGTTGCCATAGGTGTTGTGCATCCAGAATCAATGAATCCCGAGTCAGTTCGCTTCGCAGAATTTCATCGTGCGAATTGAAATACCGAAACGTTCAGGCTTTAAGACTCGCAAAAACGTGTATAATTTGGAAGTCCACTAGGGGGCTTCGGTTGGCCGATGTGCCAAATTCATAGGAGTGTCGGGAATGATCTCGCGAATTTTCATGGGCCTTGTGATTCTTGGCGTCCTCACTGTTTGTCTGCCGCCAACTTTGAAGGCTCAAGTCGAATTGACGGAAGCAGAACTGAAGCGTCGGCGCGAGGAAATGGTCAAATTGGCTGTGGAAGGGGCGGGGGTGAAGGACCCACGCGTCTTGCAATCCTCGCGCGACACGTTGCGGCACGAATTTATGCCTCGCAAGTTATGGGAAAACGCCTACTTGGATGGCGGGTTTCCAATTGGTGGCAAACAAACCATTTCATCCCCGTTTATCGTCGCCTACATGACCGAATCGATCGACCCGCAACCGACCGACAAAGTTTTGGAAATCGGCACGGGCAGCGGATATCAAGCGGCGATTTTGAGCCCACTGGTGAAAGAGGTCTACTCCATCGAAATCGTGGAAGAACTCGGTGTGAAGGCTCGCAAGACGCTCGATCGTCTGGGCTACAAAAATATTTTTACGAAAATCGGCGATGGATACCTCGGTTGGGAAGAACATGCTCCCTTCGACAAAATCATTGTTACTTGTTCGCCAGAAAACGTTCCCCAGCCGCTGATCGATCAACTTGCCGAGGGAGGCCGAATTGTGGTGCCGATTGGGCAGCGCCACCAGCAAACCTTGTGTCTTTTCAAAAAAGTAAACGGCGAACTCATTCAAACCGCGTTGCAGCCGACACTGTTTGTGCCCATGACGGGCAAGGCCGAAGACGAGCGTGCTGTCAAACCTGACCCAGCGAACCCGGTGCTTCTCAACGCTGATTTCGAAGAAGGCCTTGACGAAAACAAGTACATCAAAGGCTGGTACTACCAGCGGCTGCTCACTTTCATGGAAGACGAATCGTCTCCAAACGGAAAGCATCACATCCAGTTCAATAATGATATTCCCGGCCAAGACGCCCACCTCATGCAGGGAATCGATATCGATGGTCGCATGGTTTCGAAATTGATGTTCGGGGTCTCCGTCAAATTCTCAAATGTCGTTAAGGGACCAGAGAAGTTTGACTTCGCCTCGTTTGTGATTGCTTTCTACGACAAAGATCGCAAGGTAATCCACGAGGAGTATTTTGATCCTTTCGTCGGCACGCAGGAGGAATGGCGGACGCTCAAGAAGGAAATCTCGATACCCAAAGCGGCTCGCGAGGGAATCCTGCGTCTGGGCCTGTTCGGCAGCACTGGTAGCATTTCGTTCGATGACGTGGTCATTAAGAAGTTGAAATAGTCGCAACCAATCGTGACCTAGCGATAGCGTTCGGCGAGTTCTGGAAATACCGTACTTCGAACCATTGGCCCTGATTTTCGCGGTAAAAGTTTTTATCCAGAATAAAAACTGCCCTACCCAGTTTGGCTGCTTTTCGGACATACTGACGGCAATGGTCGGATCGAAAGGAAGTCAAGGATGAGAATTTTTCTGTCGGTAGGCGAACCGAGTGGCGACGTGCACGGAGCGAATCTGGTGCGCGAGCTGCGTACGCTTGACCCCAATATCGAATGCGTTGGGTTTGGCGGACCTAGAATGCAACAATCCGGCTGCCAACTCATCGCGGACCTCACCAAGCTCGCAGTAATGTTTATTTGGTCCGTCATCAAGAATTACCGAACCTTTAAGCGGTACCTCAATCAAGCAGACACATACTTTCGCAACAACTGTGTCGACGCCGTGGTGCTGATCGATTACCCAGGCTTCAACTGGTTGGTTGCGCGTCGCGCAAAAAAATACGGGATCCCCGTCTTCTATTATGGAGTGCCCCAAATGTGGGCCTGGGCTCCTTGGCGAGTCAAGAAACTCAAGCGACTCGTCGATCATGTTTTGTGCAAGCTGCCGTTTGAGCCCGATTGGTTTCGCGACCGAGGAGTGAAAGCGGAATTTGTGGGCCATCCCTTTTACGATGAACTCGCCAATCAAAAACTGGATCGACAGTTCTGCAGTCAGATGCGCGAGAAAGCCGAAAAGATTCTGTTGTTGCTGCCGGGATCCAGAGATTCGGAGGTTGCCCGCAACTGGCCAATTCTTCGTGATGCAGCACACCATGTAAGTCAGCAAGTGCCTGGAGTCGCCGTTGTCGTCGGTGCGTTTTGCGACGAGCACAAGGCCGCAATTGAAAGACAGTTGTCGGACGAAGGCCATGCCCTTCAAGTCTTTGTCGGCCGAACTCCTGAGCTGATGTCAGTGGCGGATTGTGCCATTGCTTGTAGTGGCTCGGTGTCGCTGGAGTTGATGTACCACAAGTTGCCAACGGTCATCGTTTACCGGGTTTCTCGACTGAAGTTTTTTGTTCAGCACTTTCTAATTCGCGCCCGCTTTATCACGCTTGTCAATTTGATGGCCAGCGAATCAATTGAGAGAACTGGAAGAACCGCCTACGATCCAGACGCTGTAGGTGCCGAGACCGTGCCGATGCCCGAATACTTGACCAGCCATGATTGTGCGGTCTCTGTTGGGCAGAGAATATCCCGATGGTTGACGGCGGACGAAGAAAGGCTCGCCAGTCGGAATTGGTTGAGCCAACTTAAAGACCGTTTTGCCCACCCGGGTGCAACGGGTCGGGCCGGGCGACTGATCCTCGACACTTTGAAAAGTGGCCAGCAGACTCCAGACGAATTGGAGCGTCGTTCGCGTCAAGTGGCTTGATGCATTGCCCAAAACGGAACAAAATCAAATCCGGTTAGTCTTTCACGTGCGTTCTAGAATGGGTGACCTGTGTTTATTGAACCTCAACCGACTGCCTATGATTTGCGGTTCAACCTGTTCGGATTTCCCGTACGCGTTCATCCGGCTTTCTTTCTCATGCCCTTGATCTTGGGCAGCTCGATTATTCGATTGAGTTCCAACGCCGGAGTGGGTTTGCTCGTGTTGGAGATTGTCTTTTTCCTTTCGATTTTGGTGCATGAGTTGGGACATGCGGTCGCGATTCGCCATTTCGGAAACAATTGCCACATCGTTTTGTATTGGCTGGGAGGTTTGGCGATTACAGGAGATGAATTTTCCTCATGGCGCGGTGCGAGATCCCGCTCGGTCACTCCTCGCGCGCAGATCATCATCTCGTTGGCCGGTCCGGTGTTTGGATTCCTGCTCGCTGGAGTCTTTGCGCTGGCAGTCATCGGACTTGGCGGAAAGATCTTTGTGGAGAAGGATGGCTTAATTCCAATTCTGATCCCCGAATTTTCGGGAACGTCTTTGGCCGACAACGAGGCTGTACGCTTGTTCTTTTTCGTCGGCCTGTGGAGCACCATTTTCTGGAACGTCCTTAACCTGGTGCCAGTTTATCCACTCGACGGTGGACAAATCGCGCGGCAGATCTTCGTGATCAACGATCCCTGGGACGGCGTGCGGAAGGCAACGATCCTGTCGATGATCGCCGCGATCGTTGTCGCCGTATTGGGGATGTCACAGGGGGACCGATTTATGGGCATCATGTTCGCGTTTCTGGCTTTCGAGTCCTATCAAATGTTGAGCCAATTCGGCGGCGGTAGCGGTCGACCCTGGTAATTCCACGTAATTGCTAGCAATGTTTTGAGGATCGCGAAAGCATGCCCGTGCGGCGACAGCGAGATTATTCTTTTGTCGGCAAGCTTGTCCAAGTTGACGCTATTGGCCACTTCTGATAATCACACCCTTGGCGCAAGCCTGATTGTATCGGTGCGCGCCGTTTTTAGACGACGTTTTAGGATTGTCTGTGTCAACATCCACCAACACATTTGATGATTTCCCGAACGACGGATGGTTCAGTCGCTTCGCGAATTGGACATCGGATTGGGGAAAGTTAGTCCTCGACACTCTGGATGCCATCGGCGATTTTGCGTTGTTTACCTATCGGGCCATGGTGTGGTTATTTAGTCGTCCTCTGCGGTGGGACACGCTTTGGCCGAATTTTCATACGGTAGGTGTCTCCAGTTTGCCAGTGGTCGCTTTGACGGGAACATTTATCGGAATGGTGCTCGCCGTTCAAAGTTATTACCAGTTCCGACAATTGGGACTTGAAACGAGATTGGGCGGCGTTATTAACTTGAGCCTGCTCAGGGAACTTGGCCCTGTTCTCGCGGCAACGATGTTGGCCGGTCGAGTTGGCAGTGCGATGGCTGCCGAGTTGGGGACGATGCGCGTTACCGAACAGATTGATGCGCTTTCGGCGATGGGCGCGAATCCGGTGCAATATCTCGTTGTGCCACGATTCCTGGCCTGTCTTTTATTGATACCAACACTGACAATTATGGCCGACTACATGGGCGTGGCGGGTGGATATTTTTATAGTGTGTGGATCTTGAGCGTCGACTCGCACCATTACTGGCATAACAGCGCTCAAATGGTAACAAACTTCGACTTGTTCGTGGGCTTGTTCAAAAGCATTTTTTTTGGATCCGCGATTTCCATGGTGAGTTGCTACCAGGGCTTTCATTGTACGGCGGGCGCTGAGGGCGTCGGGCGCGCCGCGACGGCTTCTTTTGTTTACTCGTTCGTCCTGATTCTGGTCCTTGATTTGTTCCTGGGTATCGCCCTCGATGCCGTTTATTACACAATGTATCCAGAAGGGGCGCGACTCATATGATGATGATCGAAGAACTGATGGACCAGCAGGAACCGTTGATCCGGGTTAGTGGCCTCCATGTAGGCTTTCAAGGCCAAGCGATTCTCCGCGACATCAACCTGTCAGTTCCTGCCGGCGAAACAATGGTTCTGCTGGGCGAAAGTGGCTGTGGCAAAACCGTGCTGATGAAAACACTCATCGGCTTGATCCGACCAACTCTGGGTACTGTGATTTTCGACGGAATCGATATCAACCAACTTTCGGAACAGGACCTGAGTCGCTTGCGTCTGCGATACGGGTTTGTTTTTCAAAACGCGGCGCTCTTCGACAGTATGACCATCGCCCAAAATCTGGCATTTCCCTTACGGCAACACGGTCGCTTTAGCGAATCGCAAATCAAGGAATTGGTCGGTTCCCGGCTCAATGAGGTTGGCCTGCCGTCACTCGTCTTGGCTAAAAAACCGGCAGAACTCTCGGGTGGCATGCGGAAGCGCGTTGGCTTGGCGCGAGCTTTGATTATGAATCCCGAGTTGATTCTCTACGATGAACCCACGACGGGCCTCGACCCGATCATGACCGACGTCATCAATCAACTGATCATCCGGACCAGACGTCGCAGTCCGGTGACGAGTGTGATTGTGACTCACGCGATGGAAACCGCGCGAAAGGTCCCCGATCGCGTGGTCATGCTCTACTCATTGTCTCGTCTGGAACGTGATGAACCGCAAATCGTATTCGACGGCAAACCTGCGGATCTCGATCAAAGTCGTGATCGCCGTGTTCGTCAATTTGTAAATGGCGAGGCCGGGCAACGCCTGATGGAATTTGTTCACGAAATCGAGGAGTAAGGACCCCAGGGCACCATGGACGAAAGACTCTTACGAATTCGCGTCGGCATGTTCGTGGTTCTGGCCATGGTGGTGCTGGGTATTCTGATCTTCGTGAACAGCGAGGGCTTTAAGCCAAAATACTCGTTGAAAATCAAACCACCGACGGCCCCAGGCGTAACTCAAAATACGCCCGTCCGCAAAAACGGAATTCTGATCGGTCGCGTCGGCAAGGTCCGTACGAAAGACGAGAGTGTGGAAATTGAATTGAGAATTGACCGCGACGAGCAGGTTTATGCCAACGAAGTCGTCTCGATCGGAACCGATTCAATCTTGGGTGATGCTGTCGTGGAAATCATTCCGGTAGGAATCGAAAAACGTGGAGTCTTGCTGGCCGACGGAGGGGCGATGACTTATGTGAGCGTCAAGCGTAATCCGCTGGACATTGTCGACGTTGCCATCAATCTCGAAACCAAAATCGCAGACGCCTTGGAAACCGTCCGTAAGGCCGGAGAAAGTGTCGAGGAGGCCGGAGTCGGGGTGCGCGAGGTCATGGACAAGGTCAGCTCCGCCTTGGGCGACGATGAGAGTGATTTCAAAACCTTGATGAAAAACTTTCAGGAAACCAACAAGCGGGCGCAAACCGCCCTGGATAACTTCAACAAGATCTTCGAAAGTGTTAATGAAGTCGTCGGCGATCCAAAGATGAAAGACAATTTGCGCAATACCATCGACCGATTGCCTCAAGTCTTTGATGAAATCAAAACAACCGTTGTCGAAACGCGAGACACGATCAATTCGTTTCGCGAAGTTTCTGGAAAATTCAACTCCAATCTTGATAACATCGGAAAATTCACTGAGACCCTTCGAGAGGTCGGCCCGGATATCCTCATTCAAATCCAAACCAGCCTGCAAAACGCCGGCGAGTTGACCGACCAAATCAAGTCCTTCTCACAGACCATGGCCAAGGTTCAGAGTGGCGAGGGTACGCTGGGGAAATTGCTCAAAGACCCAGAGCTTTACAACAACGCCAACGAAGCTGTGGCCAACGTGCGTGACCTGACCGTGAAACTAGAACCACTGGTCAATGATTTACGGATGTTTTCCGATTCCATCGCCCGCGATCCCGGGCAACTCGGCTTGCGGGGAATGCGCGACAAACGAGCAACAGGAACCGGATACAAAGGCACGACGGAAGGCCAAGACAAAATTGAGTCAAAATTCCCCAATGTCTTCAAAAAGTGATTTAAGCGGCTGTTTCCCGTGTCGTAACCCAAAAAATCGAACAAATTTCGCACAATCACGAAAAATAGTTGCTCAATGGCAGCCGTTTTTCTACGATAGTAAACAAGTGGTCGAACAATTGGGCAACCAAACGTGTATCGATATTAGAACGAAAACTTTTGCGGCCGCTTAAGCTGTCGTTATTCAATTCGCAATTAGGAGTAGCTATGAACAAGGTCTTATTTGGAATCGTTTCGTTGGCTCTTTTCGCTGCCGTCGGAACATTGGTTTACAACAACAATACCCAAAAGAGAATTGACGCCGACACGGCTGCTGCCGCCAAACCAGCTTCATCAGAAGCGCCGTGCTCGTGCTGCACTGCTAAAAAGGACGCATGTTGTGCTGATGAATCAGCAGTAAGCACAGTGGCGAAAAAGGGCTCATGTTGCAGCGAAGGCGCAACTGGTGCTTGTTGCAGCGAAAAGACTGAAGCCGTTTCGACTGGCGAGAAGAAGGCTTGCTGCTCAGAAGGCGGAACTTGTTGTGCCGAAAAAGGCGAAGCTGTAAGCACTGGTACTTGCAACCATCAATGCCCTGAATGCAAAGATTCTGAAACCTGCAAGGGTGCATGTCCAGCTTGTCAAACTTCTGCAAAAGAAGCTGGCGAAGACAAATAACTTAAATTGCTTTGCAACTTGAAACACTAAAGCCTCTGGCGATTGCCGGAGGTTTTTTTGTGCGCATGCCAGTCACGATGCCTCGTCGCAAGCAGACGTTTCCGGTTATCATGGAAAGCACGTCACTGATTAGTGGCAATGACTTTTTACGTTTACGAGGAACCAGGACATGTCGACGGTGATTCAAGGTTTGATTTTTGGCTGGCGAAAAAATCTGGATTACGGCAAACGTCTTGTGGCCGACCTTTCCGATGCTCAAATGACCGCCCAGCCGGCATTGCCGAACAATGTGGTGATGAACCACCCGGCGTGGTGCCTGTGTCACCTCAACATCTACGTACCCATCATCAGTGATCTCATCGAGGGCCGAGAATTCCCTGACCCGAAGACCCACAAATTTGGAATGCAGTCCAAGCCCGAATCTGACTCGAGCGTTTATCCGAAGAAAGCCGAGATCGTTGACGCTTTCGTCAGCGGACATGAACAGGTTTTAACGCAGCTCAGTTCAGCAACCGATCGAATTTTTGAACTCGACGTTCAGTTACTGCGCTGGAAAGAGATCATGCCCAAGGTCGGCATTGCCCTCCCCTATTTGATGTTGCTTCACGAAAATCAGCACTTGGGGCAAATCAGTGCGTGGCGTCGTGCGATGGGATTGCCTAGCGTTTAGCCTCAACGCTATTCAACGATGAGTTCGCCATTCATAACCATCCAGTGACCCGGGAATGAGCAAAGGAACGGGTACCGTCCTGGTTCCTTGGGCGCGACGAAGAAAATTGTCGAGGATTGTTCCGGATCCACTATGTTCGTGTAACAAAGCACATCGTCGCTCTCTGGCACGTATTGTTTGAGAAACGCGCTGGGATCGGCGATGAATTTGTTGGCCAGTTGACCAACGCGATCAAGCGAACCAGGCTTTGCCAACACCCAGTTGTGCGGCACTGCATCTGGGTTCTTGAAGGTCAATTCCAGGACCTCGCCAGCCTTGGCACGAAGTCGCGGTGTGGAATAAGTCAAATTTTTTGCCGCTTCGATTTCGATCTTTCGGGCATTAGCCAAAGCCTTGTTCCAAGGGTTCGGAACACTTGCCGTAGCCACCGCCATGTCAACCAGGATTGGATGTGGACCGATCGTTTTTGCGCGAGGTTGATAGCCGGGCAAATCCGTTCGTGGATTGTCAAGTTTGTGAACGGTGACAAAAAGATCCTGACCCCGGTCGTCCCCCAAGTTCAGACGTAAGTGTAATTGGTTGACCGGTTGCAGGTCGGGCAGTTCGAGGAACATCGTTCGCCCATTGTCCAGCACGTGAACCGCGGCGATCTCCAATACGTCGTGCCCAGGATGGCCAAAGTGACGAGTCGAATACTCGGGTGAGCCATACGCTCCGTTGTATCGATAATTCCAACATTGGGCAAAGTGATTGTCGATGCGACTGGCCTGCTCGACGTCCAGCGGTTGGGCGAACTCGATGGCTACGCCATTTTCATGAACACGGTGACCAGTCGGGATTTGCAATTCGTTGGCCGATTTCGCATTCCAACGCACTCGTTGAAAACATCCGAGATCCGGCGAGTAATTCCCC
>JBEBGH010000552.1:0-2441 GCA_040081565.1 Pirellulaceae bacterium | reverse complement strand
TGGTAGAAAGACAACCGACAGGTCGTCCCTAACGGGACGAAATTTTTCGCGATTGGGCTTTTCTACCAACAGCTCGTCCCTACGCAGTTTATGTCCACAAATCCGTGCTGGTATTGGCAGCCGACGTTTTAGAGTTGGCACAGTCGACAATAAAGGTCACCGACATTTCTGTCGGAGTCGTGAGTAATCAAATCAAGCAATCGGTTACTAGACTAGACGCCAAGCCGAGCAAGCCCCAGCGCATGGAAACCCTCATACTAAGAAGCGCTGATCTTCCTATTCTTCCTGAAACGCCCGTTTTTCGACGGAAATGATCGCCGATTCGTACGAGACCCCAAATTTCTCGATTTTCCCCGTTTTTCCTAACAAAAACCAGCAGAAATCGGCATCGATGTGGCAGGCAGAGAAAAGGTCGATTTCTCCTTGCGGACTTTCAATAACTGAGAGAAAGGAATTGTTGGCCTTTTGGGCTATCAGGCCAACGGGAACAACCATAACAGCTCGAACCCCCTGTTTTTCCAATAGTGCAAGCCGGCTCATGGTCTCGCCGATCCGTTGGGCTTCGGTTTCCTTGCGAACGAAACAGACGAAAACGACATTTCCAGAATAAGCGGCAAGGGAAAGCTCGTTTCCCTTTAGGTCTTTTCCTGACAATGGAAACGGTTGACCCAATAACTCCATCCGACCAATGGCCAATTTGATTCGCTGATTGAGAGACGACGATTGGTCCGAAGGGAACGCGGCCGCGGCACGTTCAAAATCCTTTACCAGTCTCAACGCTTCATTGGTTGCTCCACTGGCCTCTACCAATAAAGCCAATTCAACACCGCGCTCGACACCAAAGACGGACTTGTGTTGGGTAAGCAAAGACTCGGCGATTTCAACGACTCGCCGGATTGCTTGATCGTTACCTTTCTCCGCTCCAGGCAAAACGCTGAACAGGTCCGCCTCAATCAGGAGTTGTTTGTCTCGCAGAATGGCCAACCAATTTTTCGAAACCTCTGAGGGGTTGGCGGCGTAGGCGTTTTCGATAGCCCTCATCAAAGTGTCGAGGTCGCGATTCTTGTCACCATGGCGGGGTAAGCTGTCCAAGAGTCCTTCGATCAATGCGATTACCCCGGCCTCGTTGGGTAACTTTGCGACTACCTCTGCGATCACCGTTCCGGTTCGTTCCACCGTGCCATCACCAGGCGCAGCGCGGCTTAGCCGCAATTGCTCGGCTACGAATAGTGCTTTGCAGGCATTTAGCGATACATCGCGGTCGGAATTCGAAAGATGTTCTCTGGCAAATTCTTCCAGTCTTTCCAAGCGTTTAGGGAGCGGTTCCTCCTCTTCAGGATTTTCCAAGGAAGCACGCAATTGCAGGGCGACGAGTTTGTAGCTTATTCCCTGCTTACGGTCCTCATCGGTTCGTGACAATTCGATTTGTCGTTCCGAAATCGCGGATAAAATGTTTGAGGCCGCTTGCCGCTGTTTCGGGTTAGAGGTTTGCATTCTAGACACAACAGTGTTGGTTAGTTCTTTCAGTTTCGGCAATGATCGAGTGACCTGAACTTCGGCAATGGTCGCGGAACCGCCGCGATCCAAATAAAGCGAGATTGGGCGTTTGGATTCGTGGTAGTTTCGATAAACAACCGAAACGGCGACGATTAAGCCAACAACAGACAACATAATAGCGGCCGACCAAAACTGTCGCTTTCTGCGGGCCGCAAAATAAGCATTAGGGCCGCGAGCGTAACTAGCCGATTTTCGTTTGGCTTTCATAAGTCAAGTTCGGTTGTTTTTTCGAATATGCGAAATGGACGTTTCATCTTAACCTTGAATTGAATTCTCCCCTGTTGAAATTCAGGGGAGTTACTGAATTTTGTTGATGCTTCGCGTTAACGACTCGTGGCCATCGAGCGGTCGCCAAGCCGTCGAGTTCTACGAAACCAATGCTATTTGACGGGTGGCCGAAAATAGTCCATCTCCTGCACTCGATGGCGGTCGGCAGCAAAATCGTTATCATCTTAAGCATGAGTGAGACGCAAGAAAATGCAAACAAAGGTGCCCGGGTCATCGTCGTGGACAACGACCGCGACTTGGCTCAGGCAATGACCGAGAGCTTGGAACGCGTGGGCTTCCAAGTCACAACCGCAACCAGCGGAACCGAAGGCAAACGGCAAATCAGTCAAAATTCCTTCGATATCGTGATCACCGACTTGATGATGAACGATGTCGATGGGATGGCGATCCTGAAACATGCCAAGGAAGCACTGCCGAACGCTGAAATCATCATGGTGACCGGGCATGCCAATGTTCCGCGAGCTGTCGAAGCCATGCGGGAAGGCGCCTATAACTTCCTGGAAAAACCAATTTCACCCAAGAACCTGCAGGCCGTTGCTTCCAAAGCCGCCGAGTCTGTCCGACTCAAGAATCAAAATCAGGAACTCCAAATCCGT
>JBEBGH010000209.1:0-9431 GCA_040081565.1 Pirellulaceae bacterium | reverse complement strand
TGTTGCGGGCAATTTCCTCGGGTGTTCCCACCGCTACAATCTCGCCCCCCCCCGCGCCCGCCTTCAGGCCCCATATCGATGATCCAATCGGCCGTTTTGATCACGTCCAAGTTGTGTTCGACGACGACCACCGTGTTGCCGGCTTCAACAAATCGGTGCAGGACCCCCAACAACATTTTGACGTCTTTGAAATGCAAGCCTGTGGTCGGCTCATCCAACAAATACAGCGTTTTTCCGGTGCTGATCTTGGCCAGCTCGCGAGCCAACTTGATGCGCTGGGCTTCACCTCCGGACAACGTGGGGGATGGTTGGCCGATTTTCAAATAGTCGAGGCCAACGCTGTGAAGTGTCAGTAATCGTTCCTGAATCTTTGGAACGTTTTCGAAAAATTTCGCGGCCGCTTCGATGTCCATTTCCAGGACTTCGGAAATCGACTTGTCTTTAAATTTGACTTGCAACGTCTCGCGATTGAAGCGTTCGCCTTGGCAAACCGGACACGTCACCCAGATGTCAGCTAGAAAGTCCATTTCCAGCTTGTTCGAACCATTTCCCTCACAAGCCTCGCATCGTCCACCCTTCACGTTGAAACTGAATCGACCGGGAGTAAAGCCACGCAGTTTGGCCTCCGGCATTTGCGCGTAGAGTTTGCGAATTTCATCAAACAGCTTCACGTACGTTCCGGGATTCGACCGCGGCGTTCGCCCGATCGGCGATTGATCGATGGAAATCATTTTGAGCAATTCGATGCCATCAATCCTATCGTGGGCACCTGGTTCACCGACTCCATTCATCAACTCGATGTTAAGCGACTCGATTAGGATGTCGTTGACCAGACTGCTTTTGCCGCTGCCACTGACCCCGGTGAAGCAGACGAAGGCCCCCAAAGGGATTTCCACATCGACGTTTCGCAAGTTGTTGTGCCGCGCTCCCACGACTCGCAGTTTGCGGTTCAGGTCAATCGGTCTCCGTTTCGTCGGAACCTCGATCTGCATCTTGCCGCTGAGGAATTGTCCCGTGATGCTCTGTTCGCAACGCGAAATTTCCTCGACGGATCCTTGGGCAACGACATTGCCTCCGTGAATCCCCGGTCCCGGCCCAAAGTCAATGATCGTGTCGGCCGCCCGCATCGTGTCTTCATCGTGCTCGACGACGACCACGGTGTTGCCGAGGTCACGCAAGTTGTTCAGAGTTCCGATCAGACGATCGTTATCTCGGGCGTGCAAACCAATGCTCGGCTCGTCCAAAATGTAAAGCACGCCGACCAGGCCGGCCCCAATCTGCCCCGCCAAACGAATTCGCTGAGTCTCGCCGCCGCTTAACGTCGGCGCACTTCGGTCCAGCGTCAGATAATCCAGACCCACGTTGAGCAAAAAGCCCAACCGCTGAGTGACTTCCTTCAATGGTTGCACGGCGATAAAGGTTTTAACCGGATCTAAATCCATCGTCGAGAAGAAATCGACCGTGCGATCGATCGACAGGTTGCAAACGTCCGGCAGGCTCAACCGCGGATTATCGGCAAATGCCGGATGAGCCGTTTGCATCCGGAAATTTCGGGCCTGTTCGTTTAGCCGCTGACCGTTGCACGTCGCGCAACCGATCTGATCCATGAACGATTCGTAGTGCTCGCGCTTCGACGCCAATTTTAGATTGCGATATTTGTCGTTGAGTTCAGCAACGATCCCGTCGAACTTGCCGCCGTACTTCATCGGCGACGCACCGCCGCGCCAAGTGTACGTAATGTGCGTCTCGCCCGTTCCGTACAGCCAGAACTGTTGCAACTCCGGATCGAGCTTGTTCCACGGTGTTTCGAGCATCGTTCCCGCAGGCAATTCGCGAGTGCGTTCGACTGTGTCGGCAACACCTTGGAAGATATGCCGTCGCCAGCGACCGAGGTCCTTCCAATTTCCATACAAGATGAAGCAGCCGTCTTTTACCGACAACTTCGATTCGGGAACGAGTTTCGAAGGCACAAACGAATAGACTTGTCCCAGCCCCATGCAGTCGAGGCACATCCCCTGGGGGCTGTTGAAGCTGAATAGTTGTGGCGTTGGCGGTCGAAAACCAATTCCGCAGCGGCCGCACGCATAATCCGCGGAAAATAGTTGCTCATTTCCGGAATGCGCCGGCAGCGACTCGCCCTCGGCCTCTTCCGGTCGTTCATCTTCCTCGTCCGCCTGCCAACTGGCGAGCATCGTGCCCTTGCCGATATTCATCGCCATTTCGACCGCTTCAGCGATTCGGGAACGGTTCGCAGGCTTTACAAGAATTCGGTCGACCATCACCTCGATATCGTGGCGACGTTGCCGATCCAATTGGATTTCATCGTTCAACGAGCGGACTTGGCCGTTCACGCGCACGCGAATGTAGCCCTGTTTGAGCAGGTCCTCGAACAGGTCGCGGTGTTCGCCCTTTTGACCGCGCACGATCGGAGCCATGATTTGCACGTTGGTTCCCGCCGGCTTCATCATCAATTGCGAGATGATTTGGTCGCGAGTTTGCGAAGTGATCGCTTCGCCGCATTTTGGACAGTATGGTTGGGCGACTCGGGCGAAGAGAACACGGAGGAAATCGTAAACCTCCGTGATCGTGCCGACGGTACTGCGCGGATTATTCCCTGACGATTTTTGCGAAATCGAAATGGACGGGCTTAAGCCCGAGATCAAATCGACGTCCGGCTTCGGCATTTGCTGCAGAAAATGGCGAGCAAAGCTGGATAGGCTTTCGACGTACCGCCGTTGACCTTCGGCGAACAAGGTATCGAACGCGAGGCTACTTTTGCCGCTTCCGCTGACGCCGGTGAGGCAAATCAGTTCGTTGCGGGGCAAAACGAGATTGACGTCACGCAAGTTATGCTCGCGAGCACCCTTGATGACAATGTCCGAGTTCGACATGCGGCGGCTTGCCCTCCTGTGGCCGAAAATTCAAAACCGGGCATTATACCCGACAATGCAACCCCCGCTCAATGACTTCAGCCGCAATTCAGCCGATTGACTTCGCGATTCTAACTGAATCACATACGATTCTGCGCATTTAAGGCTGCAATTTCAACGGTCACGAAACTTTTGTTTTCGTTTAAAAAGAGAGGGGTTGAAAACGGCAGTTTGGCAATCCGTTTCTTCGACTAGACGTGTTGATCAAAAAGAATCTGATTTCCGTCGGGATCTTCAAGCGTGAAGCTGGCGGGACCTTTCGTCGTCTCATCGGCTTCAGTCGTTAACTTGACCACTTGGGACTTCAGTTGACGTTGTAACTCGCGAACGTCGGTGAACGAATCCAGCTTTTTAGCGTTTTGGTCCCAGCCGGGATTGAAGGTCAAAATATTTTTGTCAAACATTCCTTGAAACAGGCCGATGACATGTTCGCCGTTTCTCAGGACCAACCAGTTTTGTGCGGCATTCCCGGCAAAGGCCTTGAACCCCAACTTCTCGTAGAATTTTTTCGAGGCATCAAGGTCTTTGACGCTTAAGCTCACAGAAAACGCGCCGAGGTTCATCGCTGAGTCCTTTGTATTTTCGGAATTGGAAGGAGAAGGTTGATTGTTCGAAGTCGCCTCAGCAGCAACGGAAGCGAGATCGCTACCGAGAAGCAGACTCGGTACGGTAACGGCACTGGCGATTTGCAGAACTCGCCTGCGAGATAAATGCTGTTCGGCCATGGTCAACTCCTGATTGCCTTTGTATTCAACAGAAACGAAACTGGTGCTTCATTGTAAGAGAGCGTGAATCGACCGCCTAGCATTACCGCTCGTGTTCCGTTTGTCATCCATACCGATCGTTAAACTTTTGCGTTTTCGGATTTCGGCGTTTTCAATTTCCCACCCAAGTAAGCGAACGGGAACAAGACCAAAGTGAACGTCGCGTGATACCACGGGGGAACTAACGACCAAGACATCGACATTTTCAATATTCCCAGGGCCAAAAGCAAAAACCCCAGGATAACGACAGATCTCCTGTTTTCGCCTGCAATCGAAGCAGTGAGCAAACCGACCAAAAACGAGACCACTGCCCCTATTACAACTTGGGTTATCAAAAACGCAGAGTCCGCCGTGAACGCACCGCCATTTTCAATGGCTTCCTGGAACGCGCGTTGTTGTGCGCCAAACCAATCCGGCCAAATGGCCGAAAGAATTTGCTCTGCTCCGATCCAAACTGCGATCCAAACAACAAAACCCGCAACCACTCCGGCAACGATTCGCCACATTGTTAAATCCTTAATAGTAGTTACTTCAGCCACGGCATCAGGGCGCGGAGTTCGCAGCCTACGGTTTCAACTTGGAGCCTCGAAGTTTGCTTTCTCGATTCGTGGAGAGTCTTTTGTCCCGCCTCGCACTCGCGAAGAAACTCTTTTGCAAAATCACCCGATTGAATTTCGCTCAACAACTTGCGCATGTTCTGTCGAACGTGCTCGTCGATGATTTTCGGCCCGCGCGTCACATCGCCGTACTCGGCAGTCGTGGAGATCAAGTCGCGCATGTGAGCAATCCCGCCGACTTGGAGAAGGTCAATGATGATCTTTAGTTCATGCAGACATTCGAAGTAGGCCAGCTCGGGCTGATAGCCGGCGTCGACCAGCGTTTGGAAACCGGCCTGGATGAGCTGTGTGAGCCCGCCGCACAAGACCGCTTGTTCACCAAACAGGTCGGTCTCGGTCTCCGCTGCGATGGTAGTGCGGATCACACCGGCCCGCGTTCCGCCGATTGCCCAGGCATAGGCGAGGCCCAAACGCCACGCGTCATCGTTGGCTTCGTCCCCGACGGCCAGCAAACAAGGGACTCCGCCGCCGCGAACGTACTCGCCGCGGACCATATGGCCTTGCCCCTTGGGCGCGACCAAAATCTTTTGGCTTTCGTCCGCCGGTTTTACGAGGCCGTAATGAAAGCTGAATCCATGACAGGTCAGAATCGCCGAGCCCTTGCGTAAATTGGGCTCGATCAATTCAGAGAAAACTCGTCCGTGGTCTTCGTCGGGCACCATCAGACAAACTAAGTCGGCTAAAGCGACCGCCTCGGCGATCGGCTTGGGCGAAAAGCCATCAGATTTTGCTTCGTCCCAACCTCGACCGTTGGGCCGTTGGCCAATGATCACTTGGCAGCCGCTATCGCGCAGATTGAGCGCGTGGGCTTGGCCTTGTGCTCCATATCCCACAACAGCAATCGTGCGCTGCAGGATCAATTCTGGATTCGCATCGTTGGTACGGTAAATCTGGGCGGACATTCGGGAGCTCACGTATTGAAGTTTTTGCCGATTCTATCCCTCTTGATCGCTGGTTTGAAGGATGGCCGAACACTTCGGGAATTCTTTGCCTGGCTCGCGGGGGGCTCGTCGTGACGTTGTGCTCAAGATATTCTGGACAAAAACAATTTATCGCAGCGGAATAGAATGTTTGGACGGAAGAAAACTTCGATCGACCATGGCAGTGGGACCGGATGCGGCTACGTGCTTTGGGTCGGGTTCGGATTGGTTGTTTTGCTATTAATGAATGGCTTGCTCGTTCGCGCGTTCCTGATGCGAAACACGGACGACACGATGGATATCCGCTTGGCTCAAACGCTGCAGTTCATTATGCCGCTGGCCCTGATTGCCCTCGAATTTTGGATTTTCGATCGCATCACTCGCAATTGGCAACGAAAGTAGGACGGGCATGGGCGAGGAATCTGAACGCGATTCAATGCGCCGAGATTCACAAACGCTTTGGCGACCCTACTGCCAGATGAAGACGGCCGGTCCGCCCTATGAAGTCGTAGCTGCCGAAGGAGTCTACTTGCAAATCGCCGACGGACGGCGGTTGATTGATGGCGTTTCGTCCTGGTGGACGGCTTGTCACGGCCATCGTCATTCGCACTTGGTCGAAGCTGTCAAACAGCAAATTGATGTGTTGCCGCATGTCATGCTCGGGGGAATCGTGCACCCGCAAGCGGCACGGCTGTGCACCCGCCTCGCGACACTGGCTCCGGGAGAATTGAACCACGTTTTCTTGGTCGACTCCGGCAGCGTCGCGATTGAGGTGGCGATGAAGATGGCCGTTCAGTATTGGCTCAATCAAGGTGTTACCGGCAGGAACCGCTTCGTCAGTTTTCGCGATGGTTACCATGGCGACACGAGCGGCGCAATGAGTCTGTGCGATCCCGAAGACAGTATGCACGCCCACTTCCAAGGCTTCTTGCAAAAACAATTTTGTACGGCGATTCCAGAGAACGATGAGGAATTCGATTCATTTGCACAACTATTGAACACTCATCGAGGCGAGGTTGCCGCGGTGGTTATCGAACCGCTTGTCCAAGCGGCTGGTGGGTTCCGCATGCACACTCCCTCCCAATTGCGGCGAATTGCCGAATTGACACGAACGGCGGGGAGTTTGTTGATCGCTGACGAAATCGCAACGGGATTCGGACGGACAGGAAAGATGTTCGCTGTGGAACACGCGGGAGTTGTGCCCGACATCATGTGTATGGGCAAGGGGCTAAGCGGCGGCATGATGTCGTTGGCCGCGACCGTTGCCACTCGCGACGTGTTTTCGGCGTTTTGGTCGGACGATCCACAATTTGCTCTGATGCACGGCCCGACTTATATGGGCAACCCTTTGGCTTGCGCGGCCGCGAATGCGTCTTTGGACCTGTTCGAGACAGAGCCGCGATTGGACCAAGTTACAAAGATCGAACGCACGCTTCGCGAATTGCTCGAACCGTTGCGGCATTTCCCTCAAGTCCTCGACGTACGGGTTCGAGGTGCGATTGGTGTCGTTCAAATGAAAGAGATCCTGAACAAAGAGCAGTGGATGAAGTTCTTTGTCGAGCGCGGAGTATGGTTACGGCCCACCCGCGACGTCTTCTACATCGCCCCGCCGTTTACAATCTCTGAACACGAACTCAAATGCCTGACCGCAGCGGTCACTGCCGCCGTCGAGTCGTTTTGATACACGAACGCGCCTTCCGGGTGATGCCACAATCGGCGGTAACAAATGTAATTAGACATCATCCATTAGAAATTTTCAGTATCAACGCAAAGAGAAATAGAAAAACGAGTCAGTCGAACTGAAAAGCATTTTTCGACCGTGATTATTTTTAGAAGGGTTAGGCCCCCGCCGACAATGCTCCAAATCAGCCGAAATTCAACGATTACGCCCTGCGGCCACCAAACCTTCTTGCGCCTCGCTAAAGAAATCGCGCAGGCTACGAAAAAATGTCTTTCGAAATGTTTGACATCCGCTGCCGTTCTACTCAAGATAATACGGTTCGAGCTGACACTCAGGTAAACTTCGAAGATGTTTTGTACTGAAGCTTCCCGACAACACACTGCTGCTTCAATCATGCCCACGTCAATCCAAACCGATTCGCAAATCACGCTTCGACCGATCGTCGATAGCGACCTCGAGTTCTTGCGACAACTGTACATTACGACTCGAAACGATATCGCTTCGGCACCCTTTTCCAATGAAGAAAAAGACCTACTCTTCAACCATCAATTCAATGCCCAACACACGTATTACCAGCACGTTTTTCCCGATGCCAATTTCGACATCGTGTTGCTGGGGAATACTCGAATCGGTCGGATATATGTAGACTACGGACTTAGCGAGGTTCGGGTGATCGATATTTCGATATTGCCAGAATTCCGTGGACGTGGCTTCGGAACTGAACTTTTGCACGCGGTGTTGGATCGGGCCGCAAAGGACGAAACGCCAGTGCGTTTACGAGTCGAACCAAACAGTCCAGCATTAAAATTGTATACTCGATTGGGATTTCGAAAAATCGCAGACGAACAAGTCAATTGGCATCTGGAACGGAATTCGACGGAGGACATAAGAAACCAATGACCGGCAAAACGTTAAAACCTGATGCCACATTATTCGAAGGCTTAATCGGCAGGGAGTTTTCGGTAACATCCCGCGAACAGCCAATTCGATTTCAGTTGGTTCAAGTTTCTAAATTACGTCCGGCGACTACTCGAACAGACCTTGGTATCCGCCAGAACCCATTTTCACTGTTATTCAAAGAAGTGACGGAATTTAAGCCAGGTCAGGGAACATTTACGGTTAATACAGACATTGGATCCATTGATTTGTTTTTGGTTCCGGTTGGATTTGGAGAGTATGAGGCGGTTTTTAATTAGAATTTCTACTTAGTTCGATTGGGAGTAAGAGATATGGCAGAACCTTTTCTTGGTCAGATTCAGGCGTTCGGGTTTAATTTCGCTCCTCAAGGTTGGGCGACGTGCAATGGGCAGCTCTTGTCTATTGCCCAGAATACTGCGTTGTTTGCGTTGTTGGGCACGACCTACGGCGGCAATGGACAAACAACCTTCGCATTGCCCGATTTGCGCGGTCGGTCGGCAATCCATATGGGACAGGGGCCCGGATTGAGCAATTGGTCAATTGGGCAATCGGGCGGCGCCGAGAGCGCGACACTAACAGTGGGGAATCTACCTACCCACAACCACCCATTCAGCGTCAGTTGCAATAATGGAGCGGGGGGAAACGACAATCCTCAAAATAATTTCCCTTCGGTTTCGAACGAGGACGTCTATGCGACAACCCAAAATGCCCAAATGGGGCCAATGACGACCGGCAACAACGGCAGCAGCCAACCGTTCAGTATTCTCGACCCGCGCTTAACGGTAAATTTTTGTATCGCCTTGTTTGGAATTTTTCCGCCTCGCAGTTGATCAACTCCCGCATAAAAAAAAGTATTTCAATTTGAGGAGACCCAATATGCGTTTTTTGTGTTTAGCACTCGTATGTGCTGTGTTTGCTTCGACGGCGCAGGCCCAAGTGCTGCTGTTTGAAGATTTCGAAGACAATACATTGAACTTCACGACGAGCCAGCCTTTGTTTCACGACGGGGCCAGTGACTATTTTCATATTGTCCCGCTCAATGGACTGCCTAATTCACTCGACCCGTTCACCGGGTTTCAAGGCTCCAATTTCTTTGCGGTGGAGGATATCGATGACGGAGGTACCCGACCTTCTCAGGGTGTTCTGAACTTCGTTGTCTCCGGAGCAGGTTTGACCAATCTGTCTGTGGACTTGATGTTTGCTGCCGGTGGGAACACCGGGGCCCCTCCGGCTTACGACACCGATGATGGATTTCTCGTTCGTGCGTCGTTGGACGGCGGTGCGAACTGGCAAAACTTGCTCGCGTTCGAGTCGCTGGCGGGCTTCAATCAACTTTTGCTTCAGGATACCGATTTCAATGGCATTGGCGACGGATTCCAACCAGGAGGAGCTTTTACAGCCTTTAATGGCTTGTCGATCGCCGGTATTACCAACAACTTGTTGGTTCAGGTCATTTTCGATTCCAATGATGGAAACGGGGAAATGGCCATCGACAGTTTCCGGATTAACGGAATCAATTCCGTTCCAGAGCCATCTGCTTTGGGATTGGTTGGAATGATCGGCGCAGGAATGTTTCTTCGCCGACGACGACGAAGTTAAGC
>JBEBGH010000014.1:0-33102 GCA_040081565.1 Pirellulaceae bacterium | reverse complement strand
ACGATGGGCCATCTGATTGTGGCAAAGCGGCCAAGGAAGGCCTCGCTGTTTCGTTGTGAGCGTTACCCGATTTTAGGGCTGAAGGGACTCTGCTACAGTTTATCGTCCATTCGACCATGGGTGACTCGTTTCACCATGGCAAAAGTTGTTTGAGTTTGAAATCTCATGCGTGAGAGGCCTTGATTTTATGTCGAATCCGAAACGCCTCCAAGACATTTGTCCAGCAACTGTTGAAACAAAGTTGAATGACAGTCGGGCTTCGCGGCCCGCGATTCACTCCACGGTGGCGTACGTCGCCGACTCGCCGGACCACGCCGATCGTTGTTTGGGGGGCGGGACTCCTGGCTTCATTTACCAGCGAGATGCCAATCCGACCGCCGAGATGTTGGCGGAAAAATGCCGGCGGTTGCATGGAGCTGACGCCGCCGTCGTAACTTCGTCGGGAATGTCGGCCCTCAGTCTGGTCGTATTGGGGCTGCTTAAGAGCGGCGACGAAGTGCTCCTCAGTTCGCGGTTGTATGGCAAAACTGTAACGCTACTCAAGCAAGCCGAGAAGTTTGGCGTCACCTCACGCCTCGTTGACATGACGAAACTTGACGAGGTGCGAGCTGCGATCGGCCCCGCCACACGACTTTTGATTGTCGAAACCATTTCGAATCCGATGTTGCGTGTGGCTGATATCGCCGCCTTGGCGGCAATCGCGCACCAAAACAAAACGCTGTTGCTGGTTGACAATACCTTTGCGAGCCCCGTTCTTTGTCGGCCGATCGAGTTTGGTGCTGATTTGGTTTGGGAAAGCATGACGAAGATCATGAACGGGCATGGCGACGTCGTTATGGGGCTGTTGTGCGGCTCGCAAAAGGTTTGGGGCCAAATCCCGGCAACGCTCAGTACGTGGGGTTTGACGAGTTCGCCGCACGAATGCTGGTTGGTCGAACGTGGTTTGTCGACGTTGTTTGTTCGGCTCAAGTCGGCTTGTGAGTCTGCTCTAGATGTCGCGGAGTTTCTTGCCCAACATCCACGTGTGTCGAGCGTTCATTATCCTGGGCTCGCCGCTCATCCTGATCATCGATTGGCCAGCCAAATTTTGCAGCTGGATGGAAGAGTTGGGTTTGGCCACATGGTGACCTTTCAAGTGCCCGGCGGTATTTCGGCTGCGACCAAATTGATTCAGAATTTAGAATCGATTCATTTTTGCGCTTCTTTGGGAGAATTATCGACGACTCTCAGTCATCCCGCATCGACAAGCCACCGCACCCAAAACGCTCAACAATGGGCCGAAGCTGGGATCGATGGAGGCACGATTCGCCTTTCGATCGGTTTAGAAAGCCCAGAATTTATACGTGATTCGTTAAATCGCGGTCTTGCAAGTCTGGACGATTGAGGCCCTGACAGGATAAGATATCGAACTCAGTATTGCAAATAGTTTTTCTGGAGCGTTCATGCCAAAAGATGAATCATATGAAGTTAGTGGAACCGTCACCCAGGCCCTTGCCAACACGCGTTTCAAGGTGGAGTTGGATACGGGTGGCGAGGTAATGGCGCATGTCGCGGGACGAATGCGCAAGAACTTTATTCGGATCGTTCCTGGAGACAAAGTTCGCGTGGAATTGTCTCCCTATGACTTGACCAAAGGTCGTATCGTGTTTCGCGAAAGATAATCTCGGCCAGCAGTTCGTCCTTCTCGCGGGGCGGAGCGTGATGATGGGCCGTTTTCCCAGACGAAACCATTGGCAGAACTCGGGAATTTGTTCAAGACGAGCAACTTCTTGCCCATTTTAAGAGACTACCCATTTCTCGGCGGCATTTCGGCGACAATTGCGTCGAAAAACCACATGTATTCAATTTACGGTTAACCCGTTAAAACTATTGGTCTGGGTCCGAGGTAAATGGATTGAACGGAGTCATTCTTGTGAAAGACCGATTCCGAAGACTTCGTGTCGCGTTGGCTCGAGCCATTCTGTTTGGAAAAATTCCAGAGTTGATTCGGTTTCTGGCGGTTTCATGCTCCCTGTAGGACGTTCCGGAAATCCAATTGGCAATTTCAAGGCTTATTTTTTGGAGATGTTTGTAATGACTTTTTTTCGAAAGATTGTTGTGGCAAGCGCAGCAATTGTTTGCGTGTTGCTGCCAGCCGCCTTTGTGGCTGCCCAGTCGGTGGCTCAACCGTCGGTTGTGGTCGCCTTGAGTCCGTTGAGCAATCAACTTGACGACATCAGCTATTTGACCGCTGCAGCGGGTGTACCAGCCTTTGGTAACATCGCGAAGGTCCAAGTCGACGCCTACTCGCGGGGAATCGACAAGACTCGTCCGATTGGGATTCTGCTGTTCGTAAAGGATGCAAACACTCCCCCGGACGCGTTGGCTTGCATTCCTGTCGACAATTTTGACGACCTTCTCAACACGGTTTCCAACATCGCCTTGGTCGAAGACGAAGACGATTGCAGTGTGATCAAGCCAGAAGGCGGACCAGAAATCTACGTCAAGGAAATCAACAAGCACGCCGTCATTGCCCAATCCAAAGAAATGTTTGCCTCGGTACCAAGCGACTTGGCCGCCACCTTGGGAGACCTTCCAAAACGTTACAACATTTCGACAAAAGTCTTTGCCCAACGCATTCCGGAAGAAATGCGAGAGCAATTCCTCTCGATGATTGAATCGAGCTACCGCGACCAAATTGAACAAATGTCGACCGACGAGTTGGCTTCCGAATTGCAGATGAAGAATTTCGAAATGCAAATGAAGGAAATGCGCAGCTTGATCAATGAAGCAGACGAATTGGTTGTCGGTTTGGATTTTGACAAAGAGCAAAAGAATATCCACATGGATATCGAAATGACCGGCCTCGATGGATCAAGCCTGGCGAAACGTAGCCAACAAATGATCAATCCAAAGCCAACTCGTTTTGGCGGATTCCTGGTCGATGGTGCAACCTTCACCGCGAATGCTCACACCCGAATGGTTGAAGGTGACGCTGAGCAATACAGCACTGCCATGGACGACTTGCTGGCCGTGGCCAAAAAGAAAATGGAAGAAGAAGGTGACATGTCTCCTGAAGAAAGCGAAGTCGTACAAGGTGTTATCGAAGAGTTTGTCTCTATGGCGAAAGAGACTTGCAAGAACGGCGACATCGATATGGGTGCGGCCGTCGTCATGGGGGAAAACAGTGCCAATGTGATCATGGGCATAAGCGTTGCCTCGCCAGCAAAATTCGAAGACAAGATCAAAGAAGTTGCTGGTCAAGCCAAAGACAAATTGGGTGATGAAGTCCAATTGAAGTTGAATTGCGAAACCTACAACGGAGTCAACTTTCATGAAGTAATTGTCAACGTCCCAGCTGACGAAGAAGAATTGTCGACCTTGGTTGGTGAGAAGGCCAAGGTTTACGTCGGCTTCGGCAAAGACGTTGTGTATCTAGCGGCTGGCAGCGATCCGATGGAACTGTTGAAGGCTTCGATGAAGCCATCCGCTGCTCCAGAAGCGGGTAACCTGTTGATGCAATACAACCTGTACGTGACCCCGATTCTGAAGAAGGTGGCGCAGATCCAAGGCGAAGATCAAGTTGCCAACATGGCTGAAGTTCTGGCCAAGACTGGTCGCGATCGCGTTCGGATGACCTCGAATTCCATCAAAAACGGAGTTGATTTCCGCATCGAAATCCAAGATGGCATTTTGCAACTTATCGGTGCCGCAATGGGACCAATGATGGGTCAAATGCAAGGCGATGGTTTCTAGTCTGACGACTCGAAATTAACTTTTAATCGACTAAACCCAGCCCAATGTGGCTGGGTTTTTTCATGGAAAGTGTCGCTGTCGATAGTAGGGGCAGATGCGCATGGAGTCGCAAATTTCAGTGGAGACCGCTAAAATGGCGTCTTTTACGGGATGCCACACTTAACGAAACGTGTTGATCGGGCATGAAACAGGTCTCCATTGCCATCCTCACGACCTTGGCCAAGTTTTTCAGCGGTGCCACGGTTCGTTGGGTTGACTGCAAACCCGATGAATGCCAACGCATTTACTTCGCGAACCATACCAGCCACCTTGATGCGCTGGTGCTTTGGTCGTCGTTGCCGATGAATTTGCGAGCTTTGACGCGACCTGCCGCCGCCAAGGACTACTGGACGGGAGGGCCCATTCGCCGATATGTTTCGAGTTTATTCAATCCGTTGTTGATTGACCGTAAACAAGTCAAAGTGCATGATAGCCCGGTCGACATGATGATTCGCGAGATCGGTACGACCTATTCGTTGATCATCTTCCCTGAAGGCAGCCGAAATCCTTCGGGCGAAATGCAGGATTTCAAAAGCGGTTTGTATTACCTGGCAAAAAAACGACCTGATTTGGAGTTGTTGCCGGTCTATATCGACAACCTCAACCGAGTCATGCCGAAGGGCGAGTATCTTCCAGTTCCACTTTTGAGTTCGATAACAATCGGAGCTCCAATCTGGCTGGAGCCCGGCGAAGGGAAGCAACAGTTTTTAACCAGAGCCCGCCAAGCGGTCTTGAAACTTAAGGAAATTTGATTGGCCGCGGGATTGCCCGAGCCAAAACGAAAACTACATGAATATCGCATCGTTTTTCCAATCCACGTTGCTAGATACACCAACGATCGTCTTGTTGGTAGGTGTCCTCGTAACGTTGGTGGTATTTACGGTGCTGGGCCAGTACCTGAAGCGCCAACCGGCGATTTCCATAGACCAGTCAATCATCCGCACCTTCAATAGCCGAGTAATCGCCTGGTTGACGATTTTTGTTGTCCTCACGATTACGATGACATTGCCAAAGCAGGTAACGGTGTTTTTTTTCTGGACGATTTCTTTTTGGGCGTTGCGAGAATTCATCACGATGACGCCTACCCGCCGCGGCGATCATCGCACTTTGTTTTGGGTGTTTTTTCTATTTACTCCTTTTCAATACGTGATGGTCTCGCTGCTTAACAGTAGCTCGTTTGACTGGTATGCCCTGTACACGATCTTGATTCCCGTCTACGCGTCGTTGTTTATCCCTGCGCGGATTGCCTTTACGGGCGACTCCAAGCGGTTCTTGGAACGGACTGCCAAGATCCAATTCGGTCTGTTGATTTGTGTGTATTCCTTAAGCCATGCACCGGCTTTGCTCTACTTGGATTTGCAAAAGTACAATCCGTCAACGAGCACGTTTGAACCTTGGGCTGGTAAGACCGGAGGGTTGCTCCTGTTCCTGATCGTCATGGTGCAAATCAGTGACATGATCCAATTCATGTGGGATCGACTGATCGGCAAGCATGTGATCGCGCCGACAGTGAATAACACCCGGACGTGGGAAGGATTGATCGGTGCCTCGTTTTGCACTGGTATCATCGGAATGATGATTCAATTGGTCCTGCCGGTAACTCCTTTCACATGGTATGGTTCCGGTGTGATGGCGCTGTTGATCAGCGTCATGGGCTCGTCAGGCAAAATGACGATGTCCGCCATTAAGCGGGATCGCGGCATCGAGGACTACGGCACATTAGTCCAAGGCCACGTCGGGGTGCTCGATCGCATCGATTCGGTCTGCTTCGCCGCACCGATATTCTTCCACGTGACCCGCATTTTTCTGAGTTAGCGTTTATACTCAGACAGGGCGTTCGTTGGGTGACGCAGATCGTTAAGAAGTTTTTTACGAGATTTTTTTGAATACGCTTGCAGAATCGCTCGCCGCAGCCGCCATCGAGCTACCTCCCGAACAAGTCGCAAAACTTGACCACTATTGCCGGCTGCTGTGGGAGAAGAACAAGGTCATGAATTTGACCCGTCACACCAACTATTCTCAATTTGTCAACCGCGACCTCGTCGATACGATTCAGCTTTCCAACCTGATCAAACCGAACGAAGAAGTGCTCGACATCGGATCTGGTGGAGGAGTCCCCGGAATTGTCTTGGCCATTATCCGACCTGATATCGCGGTGACGCTTTGTGATTCTGTTGGAAAAAAGGCCGCGGTTTTGAAGGAGTTCTGTAAGCAGTTGAAGCTGGAAGTGACGGTTGAAAATGCTCGAGCCGAGGAGTTGTTGGCCGATAGCCGTTACGATACCGTCACCGCCAGAGCTGTCGGGCCGCTCGCCAAGATTTTTAAATGGTTGGATCCGCATTGGATCAATTTTCGGCAGTTATTGGCGATCAAAGGACCGAAATGGAAAGAAGAACGACTAGCGGCGGAAGCCCAACATTTGATGCGCTTCCTCGTTCTCAAAGTCGCCGCGCGCTATCCAATCCCCGGTGAAGATTGGGAAAGCGTTATTCTCGAAGTCCGCCATACGACTTAGATGGTCTTTCTACCGACAGGTCGTCCCTAACGGTAGGTTTGACTTTGCGATTCACGTCCCGCTAGGGACGTTCTGTCGGTAGTCATTCGTCTCCCAAATGCATTCCCGTCGGTGCCTGTCGATGCAGACTCAAACGGATCAGACGACGGCAAATAAATATCGGAACAATTGTGTCAGTCGCCGTTCTATTCGGCCAGCTGATCCAAGAAAATGTTCCAAGCCGAGAGAGTCTCCATCGGGATAAAGTCGGCGATGGCGCGACGGTGCGCCCATTCGAGCAATTCCCTCCCCGCATCCGTCGCCAATCGGTCTGGAAGCGGCGTAATGCCCACCCGTCCCAAATCCAGTCGGTCGGCGTCCCAGCAGGTGAGTAATGTCGGATCGCCTGCAGTCAGACCATTCGTATGTAGCCGGCATGCCTCGTAGAGCAGATCAAACCGCGAATCGTCCAAATGCACCAGATTCCCCCGGAACGACTTGGCGAGATCCGCGCCCCGGCCGCCATGTCCTTCATCTTGGAATTCGTTCACCCGGCGGGAATCATGGAACAGCGCAAACAACGACACAACTTCGACGTCAGCGCCGGTGACCTTCGACAGTCGGATTCCGTTCTCGAAAACCCTTGACCAATGTACAACACCATGGTCGCCGCTAACGGGCAGACAATATCCCTTCAGGATTTCCTTCAAGATCGCGGCAAAATCGTGCGGCCTGTTCACAGCTAATACTCGATCGGAAATATGCGAATCATTTACTTTCGATAATCAATTTGCCCGATTGATCGAAATGGGGGAACTCGGCTGAATACTCGATCTTTGGTTGCGTCGCTTGAACCGCTAGACGTAAATCTTCAAATTCGGTTTGGGCTATCGACCTGCGGACTTCATCGAGCGCATCTCGAAACATTTTTTTACCGGGCTTGATCTCGAGACACTTGAGCAAATGCACCCCGTAGTTGGTTTCCAACGGCTTGCCGATCTCGCCGACTTGCAAAGTAAATGCTAACGCGGAATAGGCCTCAGGCATCGGTTCCCAGCGACCGATCCAGCCGACACGGCCGTCGTTTTGTTTCGACGGTGCTATCGAATGTTCCTTAACAGCCTCGGCAAAGGTCAACTCACCGCGATCAATTCGCGATTTCAAATCTGTCGCCAAAGTTAGCGAATTTTGACCATCGTCTTTCAACAAAATTTGCGCGATCAAAACCTCCGTGCCATCAAAATCGCGGCGTCGTGAGTTGAAGTACTTATCCAATTCGGCATCCGAGAACTTCTTTTGCAGGTAGGCGGTCCAAGCAGCATTCCACTCGACATCGAGCCGCCAGTAATCGGACGACAATTTCTTTTCCGCCAAAAACTCCTCAAGCGTCATGCCCGCGTCCTTGATCCGAGCTGTTTCTAACTCTAGAACGAGTCGCAATTGTGACGGGCCAATCCAAAGTGGATCATTCTGCAATCGTTTGCTGATCAGCCGTTGATCGATCAAATGCCGCAACGCCTCCGCCCTTGCCGCCGCCTTCGCCGTCTCGTCCAAGCCCACCAGGCCAATGGTTCGTGACACGCGGTAATCAACATCGGCAGCCGTCAAGGTGAAACCATCCAGTCTTGCGACCCAAGCCGAATCAATTTGTTTTTGCGGTGAAGAACGCGATGACGGCTCTTGCGCTGCAGTGACGTGAATGCCAACAATCACCGAACCAACGCCGATCAGCAGAACAAAGATAACTTGTTTCACAGGTGTGTTAACTCCATTTCGCGCTTTCGCGAGTTTGCTTACGGTAAAGGAATCTTCTTTAGCGAAAACGGAACGCTCAACTTCACAATCGCGGATGGCGTCTCGTAAACCAATTTCGCACCGGGCGGCATTTCGGGAAACAAGTAATTAACTCCGACGCTGTTTTCACTTTGCTCAAAGGTTTCCAGGCCAATAAAGTCAATTCGCTCGCCAGATTCTTTCAACAAGTAAACAGGGTTTTCCAGAGCCCAAGAATGGTGAGACTCCAAAAGGTTGTTTTCATTGGGAAAACTCAGGGACATCTTGAGTGCAAAGAGGTCCTCGTTTTTTGTGATCCCCCCGAAGGTCACCGTTGAACTCGCTTTCTCCTGCCAGGTTCCCGGTGACTGTGCGTCGATGTTGGCAAATTCAAATCGCTCCATTCTTCCGGGCACCAGCAGATGAATAATTCCTTCGAGCGAACTGATTTCTTTGGCCGCCCGTTCAATCAAGGGAATCTGCAGGGAAAAATCGGAACTCGCGAATTGGGGTTGCAGCATGATTGAGGCACTTGATTCTTTGGGGGGTACAATGACCGTCCCTTTGTCATCAGTCACCGTCAGCTCCGAATACGGAATGTTGATTGCCACTGGCTTCAGCCGCGGTTCCCAACGCATGACCATTTCAATATTTGTGTAACTGACTTTGGGCTGATTAAGGTTGATGCTGGTATCTACCCGCGAAACCTCCATGGCCAAAACACCTGCGGTTGTGTTAACGGGGGCGTAACGTTCGGCGGCCGTATCGATCATGTCCGGACTGGTTGTTGCAGCAACGGTCAACACCAATTCGCGTCCATTACCTTCGTAGCGTTCCAATGTCAGCCCGGCTTTTTTAGTTAGTTCATAAATCGCTGGCCAAAATTCGGTTTGTTCCCATTCGCAATCGATCAAGGTGTCGAGGAGTTCGGCGGGTGCCTGCTCCGACAGGATGACTTTGTTGCCGGTTTGTTCGGTCAACGCGTCCATAATCTTTTTGAGCGTGTGTTTTCCTGTAAATGAAATTGTCGAGGATTTGCTGACGGCTTTAGCAATCTCCGTTTCGAACGCTTTGCGAATGTTTCGCAGACGAGCCTGCAAGTCCGTGGATAATGAACTATCGACGGGCATCAAGAGTTCTAAAACACCCGGGCCCAACGCGATGATCTTTTTTTCAGCCTCATCGCGGGCCGAGATCGATTCACTGACCAAATCTTTTTCCAATTGACGGACTGTATCGATCAAGTCCATTTGATCTTGCTGGGCAAACGCGCTTGCTGTGCCCAACGAAAGCAGCAAAAGGAATGCAGTGATCGAAAAGCCCCAATTTCGGAGGGATGGAACGCACCCAGTCGCGTGAAATCTCATGATGTGCCTGCCGATCGTGCTGGTCTTGTCGATTATTCAATTCAAAATCTTAACACATTGTATTCCATTGTTTCGGTGCGGGTCGAATTCGGCGAACGAACAACCTATGTTTCCAGAAAGATAGCAGATTTCCTTGGGATTCAATTGATGAGCCTACAACCGTTGCCGCAAATATTTCATTCTCAAAACGGTTCAGCGACATCCACTTTTGTACAACGGATGGGGCTATTTCTCGCAGTTGCCGGATTCCTTACATCGCCGATTTACGGCCAAAGCGATTTTAAAGGCGTAACCGTACAAATCAAAAGCGGTAAAAAAGAATATCACGGAACTCCTCTGGCATGGGACCAATCGCAGTTGGCATTGTTGCGGACCAACGGACGGATTTCCTTCATCCCGCGGGACAAAATCGATTCACTCAAGAAAACGTCAAACGGCTTCGCGCCGTTGGATGCCAAACAAATCCGCGCAACTCTGGGAAAGGAGTTTGGCGATAAATACCAGGTTACAATTTCGGAACATTTTGTTGTTGTGCATCCACCGGGTGAGCAAAAAAAATGGGTGCAACCTTTCGAAAGTCTTTACCTGCAGTTTCGCAGCTACTTCTGGGCACGCGGATTTGCAGTCGATACGCCTACGTTTCCCATGGTTGCCGTCGTGCTCAACTCGCGGAAGGAATTCGACCGATTTCTCGAGAACTACGTTTACTTGGACTCGCGAATCCAAGGCTATTATTCCCCGACGAGCAATCGTGTGATTACCTATAGCGGCTCGGATAGCGAGCAGGATAATTTTTTTCAAAAGACAACATTGGTCCATGAGGCGACCCACCAAGTTGCTTTTAATACGGGCATTCACTCCCGTATCGCGCCTGCTCCTCGATGGGTAACCGAAGGCCTCGCGATGATGTTCGAATCGAAAGGCGTTTACAATAGTCAACGTTATCCGGACCTTGCAGATCGCTACAACGAATCTCAATTGCTCGTTTTTCGGCAAGGCATTAAGGCCGGCGAAATGCGCGGAAAATTGCAGACCTTGGTCGACAGCGACGACTGGTTCAAGTCCGAACCGGAGGCAGCTTACGCCTACGCTTGGGCACTGTCGTTTTATTTGATGGAGAACCGGCCAAACGCGTACACGAGTTACCTCAAGGCGTTGAACGAAAAGCCAGGTTTCGTGGCTTATCCTGCCGCGGATCGACGAGCTGAGTTTGAAAAATACTTTGGCCGGGACTACAACGAATTGGAACTGCGGGCGATGCAGTTTCTCACCAAATAAGCCTGCAATGATGTGCTCGCAATGACCGGTCTAATGCGAGTAGACGTCGTCTGAGAAAACGCCGCGGCTACTGACGTGGGTCACGCGGTTTTGGGCATCCACCAAAACGACGGTCGCGCGATGGCTGTCGATTTCTTCGTCACTGAGTTCGGCATAGCAACAAATGATGATCAAGTCGCCCGGCTGTGCCAAACGGGCCGCCGCACCGTTGAGGCAGATCATCCCCGTATCTCGATCTCCCGGGATGACATAGGTCGCCAATCGGTTGCCATTAGAAATGTTGTAGACTTCGACCTTTTCGAAGGGCAATAATTCAGCCGCCTCCAATAACACCGGATCAACCGCGATGCTGCCCTCGTAGTTGAGGTCCGCTTGGGTCAAGGTTGCCCGATGAATTTTTGATCGCAAGAACGTACGCAACATATTTGTTGAATTAACCTGTCAAACATCCAGAATTGATACCCACCAAATTGACACCGCTTATTGTTCACAGAGGGGGCTGCGAAATCAACGTGCTGCGGCAAAAACCACCGAAATTCGTTGCCGTCACTCCTCAATCGTAAGTTTTGTAGCGTTGGCGTTGAGAATTCCGTCCAATACCGATCAACCGTACAGCACTTCGCCTTGAGGTGCTTGGGTGTTTCCAGGGTCAAAGCGGCGAAGCCCCAGATACTGGCAAGCAAACAAGAAACAGTAGTACGGGTTGAGCAACAAGTATCGCTTCCACAGTCGTAAGGGCTCACGCATCAGGCGATAAAACCACTCGAGACCAAAACGTTGCATCCAGCCGGGAGCCTGCCGCAAAAGTCCTGCGTGAAAATTGAAGGCCGCACCAACCGCAATGATCGGCATCGAGAGGCTGTTCTTGATCTGCTCAACTAATGCCGGCTTTTCCCCAGGCTCCAGCCGGCGAAATTTTGACGGGATCCGGGAGACAATTTGCAAGTTCGGAAACTGGCGGAGAAGATTTCCAGCCAGCTTGTCCAGAAGTTCAGCAGATCCACCAAACAGACAAATCCTCAAGCCCTGGCTCTCGGCAGCGCGACAAATTTCCAACATCAAGTTTGGGCCGTAAACACGTTCAGCCAGTTTCGTTCCATGCAACCAGTTCAGGCCCCATCGCACCGGCTGTCCATCCGGCACTAACAACTCCAACGAATTGAGGCGGTGACGGTGTTCGCGATCCATGACGCCAGTCATGACTCCATGAACTGCCAAGGCTGAAACGCCAAACGGTGATTGCTTCCGGGCCGCGTCGGTTACTTTTTCGACAGCAGCCTCATAGTCTACCGCAGAAATTTCGACGCCCAGAAGGTTGAATTTCCCCCGGTCGATCACTTATTCAACGCTCCCGCACTCCAGCGATCTTCATTGGCTTCGAAGATCTCGCCCAAGATGGCGTGAATGTTCTTGGTCAATTTCCAATTGGGGTAATGCGATTGAAACTTGCCCACGTCGCTGACGTACCAAATGTGGTCGCCGATTCGATTATCGGCAACGTAGGTCCGCTGCAGCTCCCGGCCGGCAATTTCTTCACAAATCTGGATGGCTTCGAGCATCGAACAGTGTGAGAAACGAGCCCCGCCGATGTTGTAAACTTCGCCGCAACGGGGTTTGCGGAAAAAGTGCTCGAAACACTGAATCAGATCGAAGCTGTGAATGTTATCGCGAACTTGTTTGCCGTTATAGCCAAACACCTTGTATGGCGTCCCAGTCACCGTGCACTTCATCAAGTAAGCCAGAAATCCATGCAGTTGCGTGCCGCTGTGGTTTGGACCGGTCAAACAGCCTCCGCGAAAGACCCCCGTCTTCATTCCAAAGTAACGGCCGTATTCCTGAGTCAGAATGTCCGCGGCAACTTTGCTTGCGCCGAAAAGGCTGTGTAAGCAATTGTCGATCGACATGTCCTCCCGGATACCGGTGTGGTAGGTGTGCGAAGGGTCAATCTCCCATCGGGATTCTAGTTCAACCAAAGGGAGTCGGTTTGGCGTGTCGCCGTAGACCTTATTGGTGGAGGTGAAGATAAAAACGGCTTCCGGACATTTGTTTCGAGTCACCTCCAGCATGTTCAAGGTGCCATTGGCGTTGACCGAAAAGTCGGTTTGCGGAGACCGGGCCGCCCAATCGTGTGACGGTTGTGCTGCCGTATGCACAACCAACTCGATCGACTTGCCGAATTTCCCGAACACCGAATCGAGAACTTTTTCGTCGCGGATATCACCGTCAAAGTGCTGGTAACGCGACCCCAGTTCCCTGGTCAATTGTTCGCGTTGCCACAAAGTCGAGGCCTCGAGCCCAAAAAACTCTTGCCGCAAGTTATTGTCGATCCCAACGACATCCATTCCCAGAGACGCAAAATGTCGACTAGCTTCGGAACCGATCAAACCGGCTGAACCAGTGACGACAACTACTGACATGAAGGCACCAAAAGAAGATATAAAATCGGAAGAAGTTGATAGATTGAGTCTACCTAAGGGGCCAAACTGGTCAATAACAAACTGATTGAGCCAAATTGACTCGTCAAAAGCCCGATCAGTAAGAGGTTCGCAAAGCTATCCGAAGAAAAGAGAAGTGCCCCTGATGTTTGACCAAAGGCAGCCTGTCTAGTTAAGCCGAACGCCGCTATTTCTCAACGCTAAAGGCATGAACCGTGCGGTGGAAATAGTTGGATCCTGGTTTGAGCAGAGTCGACGGGAAGCTCGGCTGGTTTGGTGAATCCGGATAATGTTGGGTCTCCAGACAAAACGCCGAGTATTGGGCATAGCCACCGCTGGCGGCAGTCCCGTCCAGGAAATTACCGGTATAGAACTGGATTCCAGGTTCGGTGGTTTTGATCTCCATGGTCCGGCCCGATTTCGGATCTCGAACTTTGGCCGCCGCTCGCAAGTCGCCCGACTTGCCGGTAACAACGTAGCAATGATCGTAACCCACTGGAGTTGATTTGATTTTATCAAACCGTTTACCAATCACCTGTTTGCTGGAGAAATCGAATGGCGAATCGGCCGTCGACTCGATTTTTCCAGTTGGAATCCCGGAAGCATCCACCGGGATGAATTGGCTGGAAGACAACTGCAATTCATGATCTTGGATCGTTCCAGTTCCCGCCAAATTCCAATAGTTGTGGTTGGTCAAGTTGACATGGGTCGGTTTATTGGTCGTCGCCTGGAACTCGACGATCAACTCATTGTTGTCTGTCAGGGTATAAGTGGCGGTAACCGATAGCTCACCGGGATAACCTTCTTCGTTGTCAGCGCTCGCGCGGGTAAATTTGACTCCGCGAACGCCTTTGGCCGAGAACGGTTCACCTTTCCACATTTGCTTGTCAAAGCCGCGAACGCCGCCGTGCAGGTGATGTTCACCGTTGTTCTTGGCTAAAGTGAATTCGGCATCGCCGATTTTGAACTTGCCGTTGGCGATCCGATTGCAGTACCGACCGACCGAACCATTGAAGTACATCGTGCAGGCTTCGAAGCCTTTGATGTCCGGGCAGGTCAGCACGATATTGGCCAACTTTCCGTCGCGATCCGGCGTCTCTAACGAAACAACCGTCGCGCCGTAGTCAATCAATTTCAACTTCAGTCCGGCTTTATTCTGCATCGAGAACGCCGTCACAGCCTCGTTCCGGGCGGTCTTCCCGTATGGCTCCGCAACGACTTCTTCCATGACGGGCTTAGCTGCCTGAACTGAATCTGCTGGCATCGGCTCCGCACTTTCTTTTCTCAAGGTCACCGTAAACAGGCAGCCAATTAAGAAAGAAACCAACAAGACAACTGCTTTCATTTATTAAACCGGTGGTTATGGAAATTGCCGTCCCAAATAACACCAAAATCAAAGGCAGCATCAAAGATTCGTCCCGTACGTGAACCTTTGTTCCCGAGCTACCGAGTCGAGATTTTAACCGGTTTAGCTGTCGTCCCTCAAGTACGATAAACGACGCAGGCAGGTGTTAAATAGTAAAATACCGCCTGTTTCGCCACTTTCAGGGGGGTAATTGCGCGGTGTTTGGGAGAGCTCAGAGGGCAAAACGCCGACTTTCATGGTACCGACAAATTTTAGAGATTTTTGGAAAAATCCTCGGATCGATCTTGCAACAGAAAAACCTCTCTTGTATTTCTACCGCCGCAATTTCACACGGTTGCAAAGAGCCATTTTCTCAGTTCAGTCGAATTGGTCGATGGAAGCGGGAACCGGAGACCAAACCCTCCCTCCTGGGTAAGAGCAATTAATCGTGTCGTAGAGGTATCTGGGTCAACCTTTCCGACACGCGCTCACGGCTGAGCTTTGTCTGGGCATCGGGGCTGTCCACAGTTCCGATGCCCAGAGGATATTTTCGAGACGTCGAGCCCCCCGCAGGGCTCGACGATTTTTTATGCATCAAGTCTGAGTTCGGTCACTTCCGCACCTGTGCCGTAACTGATGGGTTATTTACACTCACAATGACAAAAGGCAGCTTCCAGCTTCAGCCTTTTACGGGCTTTTAATTTAAAACCCGACTTTGTAAGATAATTTGCATACTTCAAGTGATCGAAAACTAAAGATCGACATCATTGAGGTGGCAAACCAAAAATCGGACGGTTAGTTCAGTTGGTTAGAACGCCACGTTGACATCGTGGAGGTCGTTGGTTCGAGTCCAATACCGTCCATTCGCAAAAGCCGGGTGAAGTCAAGTTCATCCGGCTTTCTTTTTTGCCGACCGTTTTCGCGAGATTCCAACCTCGGTTCTTTTCCGGGGAGCCAAGCCCCGACTATGGCTGATTTAGTTTGAAAATCGATCAATTAGCATTGAAAACGCGTCGCTTCCAAGCGACGCGTTTTTCTTTGCTCTGATTCGAGTCTTGATTCGCGAGCCGCAGCTAAACCGTACTCGCACCCGGAACTGATTCCGTTGGATTTTCTATTGGAGAATCCAACAAATCAGCCTCAAAGACTACGGGACTTTGTCGACCTGCAAACTGGCGCAGAGTTCCTTCGAACAATCGAATCTCATATTGGGCGGCGCCGAATTCTGCGGAATCGAGATATCGGTTGGCATTGTTCAGCCGGGAAAGAGCAACTCCAAAGTCATCACTCGCCATCGGGATGAAGTCGAGCAGTTGGCTGATTCGATTGATCGCAATTTTCGATTTTTTTGCGTCGCGGGGTTTGTGATGGAATTCGTTGCAATGCCTGCGGATTTGACTCACAACAGTCTCAAATTGGGTTAAAACCTGTATTGCGCGAGTAATCATGGGTAATTCCTTTAGGGAGAATACTTTGGATGGTTCTTAACTTTGCGTTTGGTAAAAGTCACAGTTCCATCTCGAAATACCGCCAAAGAACCCGACAAACAAAAAGAGTTTTTGACTGCACAATTTCCTTGCGTTAGGATTTTCCGATATCGGGTGCTTTCTAGCCCCTACAGGAGTTTTAATATGAGCTCGGAACATTCGGTCAGCGAATTCATTTCCGGATTGAAATCAGGAAACGAACGGGCGTCGCAGAAGATTTGGGAACGTTTCTATGAGCGATTATTGGTTCATGCGGACCGGAAGCTGAAGTCGTCTCCGCGAAAGGCAATGAACGAGGAGGATGTCGTTCAAAAAGCGTTTGCTGATTTCTTTTTGCAGGTCAAATCAGGCCGGTTCCCGAAACTTGACGACCGCAACGACTTGTGGCAAATTTTGGCGATGTTGGTCGACCGAAGAGCCAAAGACCAAATCAGATTTCAAAATACGCAGAAGGCCGGCGGTGGCCGCGTTAACACGGAGTCCTTTCTCGACGCGAATGCACCATCCGCGATGGATAATGGACTAGCGCAGATCCAGGATAACCTTCCATCTCCAGAAATGGCTTTGGAATTTATCGAAGCAGTGGACGGTCGATTGGGCGAGTTGCAAAGCGACGAGCACCGGAAGATTGCATTACTCAAGTTGCAGGGGTTTGCCAATCGGGAAATCGCCGATCAAATTGGTTCGAGTGAACGTACCGTGGAGCGGTGTCTCAACGCTATCCGGAAAAAATGGGAAAAGGTGGGTGACGACAATGGCTCATGATTCGCATGATTCATCGGCGAATGGCCCAAATTTTGAAGCCGACGAACTGCTGCACAATGCCTGTCGCGAGTTTGAAAAAAGATTCGCTGGGAATACGGCATTTCGCATCGAAGAACTTTGGCAGGAGATTCGTCCAAAATTCCCAAATGGTTTCGCCGAAGGATTGCAGGACGATCTTGCGAATCGAATCTTGACCGAGTTGATTTTCATCGAAATGGAATTGCGGGGCAAAAACAAACAGGAGTTTGATAGCGCAGAGTACAATCAACGATTCCCCGGCTTTCGAAAAGAAATCGATGAATCGTTACAACGCATTGAAAATCAGTTTCGGTATGTGATCAAGAACTCCGATCAAAGTACCCAACTCGCTCCAAAACGGAAGAGCGACAAATCACCGAATTTTGCCTTAACGACTGGCGCGGATAACAAGATCATCATTCCGGAATCATGGGCGAACTTCAAAGAAATTCGTTTTATTGGTTCTGGTGGGTACGGTGTCGTTTGCCGCGCAATTGACCGTCGGAATGGCCAGTTGGTCGCCCTGAAATTTCCGCGTCCCGATAAATCAAGCGACGAAGAATTGCAGATGTTGCTGGATGAAGCGAACAAGGCCATGTTGTTGGATCATCCGAACATTGCCCGTACGTTATCCATCGAAAATTCGGCAGGTCAATTGGCGGTAGTCCAGCAGTTTATCGATGGTACGGACCTAAAGTCAACGTTGGGCCAACCACGAAGCCAACAAGAGATTGCTCAACTGGTTGCGAAGATCGCTGAAGCATTGGCTTATGCTCACGAGAAGGGTATCTATCATCGCGACCTGAAGCCCGCGAATATTCTACTCGACCATCAGGGACATCCTTATGTTGCCGACTTCGGCTTGGCTCTCGATGACCGACAACAGATGTATTTGCCCAAACAACGATGTGGAACGCCCCATTACATGCCGCCCGAACAGGTTGCGGGATTAACCCGGCTGCTCGACGGCCGAAGCGATATTTGGAGCCTAGGCGTCATCCTGTATGAGCTGCTCACCAATTGTCTACCATTTCGCGGGGTGGAGACCGCGGACATCTTCTTCCAAATCGAAAACAAGGATCCCAAGCCTCCCCGTCAGGTTGATCCCAAGATTGATCGTGAATTGCAGCGGATCTGTCTGAAGTGTTTGGAACGTCAACAAAAAGATCGTTATCCAACCGCCGACGAATTGGCCGATGATCTGCAGCATTGGCTGGGGCGACCCGAGAGAATTGCCGAGCCGATCGAGCCATCGAGCCAGATGATCCCCAAGGGTCTGCGCTCCTACTCGGCCGAAGACGCTGCGTTTTTCCTGGATCTGCTCCCGGGCCCGCGCGACCGCAACGGAATTCCCAACAGTATTCGCTTTTGGAAATCGCGAATCGTGGAACCGGTGGCTCCCGACAATCGAGTCCCGGTCGGCGTGATCTACGGCCCCAGCGGCAGCGGAAAATCCTCATTCGTCAAAGCCGGTCTGTTGCCGCAACTTGGCAATAGTGTTTTTGTTGTGTTCGTCGAAGCCACCGCGGACGACACCGAAGTACGTCTGCTCAAGGCGTTCCGCCAACGGCTGGTCGGTATTCCCGATGAGGTCTCTTTACCCGAGCTATTTCACGGTTTGAGCAAAGGCCAATGGCTCCCTGATCGTAACAGCAAATTATTAATCGTAATTGACCAGTTTGAGCAACGACTCAGTCGTGCCGATGAATTTGCTACGAGCCAAATAGCCAAAGCCTTGCGCTATTGTGATGGTAGGCGGATGCAATGCCTCTTGTTAACTCGCGACGATTTCATGATGGCGCTGTCGCGATTTGCTGACGCGTTGGAAATGGATATCCGTGAGGGAGAGAATACCCAGCCGATCGATTTGTTTGACAGCAAGCAGGCCCGCAAAGTATTGGAAAAATTGGGGCGGGCCTACGATCGACTGCCGCCCGAGCCCGAAACCCTGTCGAGAGAACAAAAATTGTTCCTTGACGAGGCCGTCAGCCAATTGGCCGAAGACAATCATGTCATCTGCGTGAGGTTGGCCTTGTTTGCCGAAATGTTTCGTTACCGAGAGTGGACGCCCAGCGAACTGAAGCTCGTAGGTGGAGTGGCCGGCACCGGCGAGAAGTTTCTGGAGGCAACGTTTGGGTCCAGCAGCCGGGACAAGCGCTATCGCCTTCAAAACCAATCGGCGCAACGGGTCTTGGAGCAGCTATTGCCCCCAACCGGAACTGATATTCGCGGTTCGATGAAGTCTGAGGCCGAATTGATCGCGGCAGCGGGACTGGAAAACCAACCCGCACAGTTTGACGAGTTGATCAAGTCTCTGGACACTGAGCTCAAATTAATCACCCGTACCGACCCTGATGTTTCAGGCACAGTCGGAGCTGGCGCGATCGCGAATGATGCCAACAAGACCTGGTTCCAATTGACCCATGATTATCTGGTGCCGTCGGTGCGAGGCTGGCTGGACACGTCGCTTAAACTAACCCGTGCCGGGCGAGCAAAGCTGAGGTTACGAGAATTGGCGGCTCAGGTCGCGCCCGGCCAGTCACCCCGAGCCCTCCCGACGAACTTGGAATGGATCGCATGGCAATTTCTAATTCCTCGCCCAGGACAAACTCGAAATGAAGCGTTAGTAATGCAGCATGCCGGTCGCCAATTGCTACAACAGGTTGGCTTGGCTGCGGTAGTCATGACAGCTATTGGCACAATCGTAGGTTACTTGCTTTTGCAAGAACACGCGGATCGACTAGTGGAGAATTTATTGAGCCAAGAGTATTCGGAAACGCCCGCGCTCGTTTCCGACCTGTCGGACGAACAGGTATTTGCCGTCCCACTACTTCGCGAAAAACTCGAGAACCCGAAGTACAGTGAACGTCAAAAGTTGCGTGCCTCGCTGGGACTGCTCCCATTTGAAAGCGATCGGGTAGAGGCAATTGTAAAGGCGGCAACGTCGCCCGAATGCGCTCCCGATCAACTGCAGGCAATCGTCGCAATTCTGAACAAATACAGCCCGGATCCATCGCGGAACTTTGCTAATATTTTTGACGATTCTGCGGCCGACCCTCGAAGTCGCTTTCGCGCAGCCTGTGCCGAGATTCTCCTGAATCAAACCCCACGGGATTGGTCGCTGCATTCCCAGAGCTTGGCTACCATTCTTTGGAACGAGCCGATTCAATTTCTCGAAGCCTGGATTGGTATTTTAAAAAACAAGGGTGATCAGTTGGCGCCGGCGTTTTTAGAACTCTTAGCCGCGCCGGACGATGTCAACAAAGGCACCTTTCTCACTCGCGACCAAGCGCTTGTCCTGGCTGAAGCCCTGTATTCCTTCTATACGGATAAAAACGTTAGTCTCGTGAAGTTGGCGGCAGTCATTCCCAGTTCCAACGATATTCGCTTCGACGCGGTACTCTCTGTCGTCGAAAAGCATGTTGATGAAATAGCTTCGATGGTTGAGGCAGTCGAACAGTTGCCGATTGATTCGCAGGATGCGATTGCGGTCGCCACCCGTGCTATCGCCCTAATGAGGTTGGGACGCAAACAGGAACTTCTCGAACTTTATCGCGGCGAGTTTGATTCACGACCGACCTTTCTGGCGATCAATTACTCTATTGCACCGAGGCTGCGCTTGTTTGAACTTCGCAGGTTGTATGAAGATCAGGTTGTTGACAAGAGCGATAACGTCAACCTGCGTCGATCCGTCTTGCAGGCCTTGGCCTTGCAATCCAACGCAATTCTCGACAACGAGACCAGAAGTTGGTTAGATAAGACGGCTCGCTTCCACATTTTGAATGACGTAGATGCCTGCTGTTTCTCGACCGCAGAATTAATCATCCGTCGCTTGGAATCAGGCTCGATTGACGAATTGCGGGTCGAGCGCCGAAACAAGAAGCAGAACGGTTTGGACACAACGTTTGGAAACGTCATGATTGCCCTGTTGGGTGACCGCCCCACCGCGTTTAGCATCGTCGACATCCCCAAACCGGACGGCGCATCTTACAAACTAGCCGTGGCAACCAGCGAAGTCACGAACGGCGACATTTTTGCAAAAACCAAATTCGCCGTCCTCGCTTCGAGGCCGCCGGCGTTACCGTTTCAGTTTCATAGCAATGGACTAACACTTGTCTGCCGCTATTGTAACGCGCTCACCGGGGAGAATCCCAAGTTCTATCCAGTCGGAGCATCCGACACGGAACCCAAAGATTCTAAATATGAATTTACTCGTCCTGGATACCGCTTGCCGACAGACCGGGAATGGGAAGAGTTTTGTAAGTCGAACCGAGTAATGGAAAAACTCCTTTCTGGATGGCCTAGAATTGCGACTAAATACGCATGGCTCTATGAAAACTCCTTAAACGAACTGCATCCCGGCAGTTGCCTGTTACCAAATGCCGCCGGATTATTTGATACTTTTGGCAACGTATTCGAAATTTGCCACGGAACCGCAACATATCCGCTCTGTCAAAAAGGCCATTCAATTCGTGTAGGCTGCAGCGCGCTGGATTTGAATGACGAATTTCCGGCGCAAGAATTTTACCAAAACAACGAGCTTTGCGGTTTTAGAGTTGTGCAGGCGTTAAATTTCTCTGACCTCAAATCCGAATTCCCAAAGTCTCCATAACGCCGATACAATATTTTTGATGGTTCGAATTCGGCCAGCCGATATCCTCTGGGCGTTTTCGCAAATAAGCACGGTTGCCAGGGGTACCTCGCGTTCGAATCCAAGTCCGTAGTGCGAAGGAGTCAATAGATTATTGACCCTTCGGGTCATAAGTTATTTTGAAAATCCATTTGTTGTAGGTGACTTCTAAGTAATTATTGGCCTTGTTGAACTCGTAAACATATTCTTTGTGTTGATCATCAATCTGTAAGGCAATAGACGCTTCAACAATTTGTCCCTCTCCAACTGTAACTGTCCGATACCTCGGATCTGGTATTGTTTTGTTATGTCCGGTATTTTTTTCAACGTTTATTATCCATTTTGGGTTCTTTTGAAGACCAGATTTGCAGCTTTGATATTTGAAATCATCTTTGTTTGGTGGGAACGCTTGTTTTGAGATAACGATTCGGCCTTCGACTATATCGTCAATCGTGTAAAACGTGACGAACATATCTTTTCTCGAAGGATCATCCAAGCTTAACAATCCTGGCTGCCCCGCTGGGATTTGCCTGCAAGCCACAAGATTTGGATCAAATGAAGTGTTGATCAATGGACAATAACAGTTAGCGGGACATTTTTCAGTTGCATTGGGATCAGGGTAATAAGTACCATCGATATAAACTAGTCGACAATTGGATTCCTCGCATGCACCCCGACATGCGTCGTGCTCAATATTTTCTGGCGGGCAAACGTAACAGGGATCGAAATTGGCCGACGAGCTGGTGTTTTTTCTAAAGCGAAAGAGTTGGGCGTTCGCGTCCGTTGGAGCGAGAATTGCGGCGCAAGGCACCAATGCAACGCTGGCTAAAAAGCAGGTTCGAAATGACATTTTAGGTTCCTCGCTAAAGAGTATTCGTTTCCAAACGGGATTCATTCGTGAATTCTAATTTGCCTCGGACAAAATTGAACCAGGCCACAATAGATTCTCGTAAATAAGCCGATCTACCCGCCAGCCCATGCCAAAGTCACAGAAAAAAGTTGGTAGTCATCGCGATTTCTGGGGAATCCCTAACGGTATTGGCACAGAATCGAGTTCGATTATTTGACCGATTTGAACCAGCATGCCTTAATTTCTCGGTCATTTTTTGGTGCAGAGGATTTAGAAACTAGGCAGAAAATTTCCAATTGAGCCGCTGTTTTTTGTCGGGTAAACGGGGTTAAAATCGAGTTAACTCCGGAGCTGAGATGAGGCGGGTGTTTTTGGGTTTTCTCACTTTTGGAGATGTACGATGAAAACGAATCAGAAATTAGTGGTTGCTCTTTTTGCATTGTTGGCCGTTGCGGTGTGCCAGGCCGGTTTCGCGCAGGTCGTGCCGTTTAAGGCCCGCGGTGACAATGCGATTTATTCTCAACCTTTTATCGGGGGCGATGGATCGACTTCGTCTTTGGGCAAGGCGACTCATATGGGCAAGGTGTATGGCGAGGGCCAGGCACTTCCCACTGTAGGTAATAATTGGGAAACGGTGGGGGATTACACATTGACGGCCGCCAATGGCGACACCATTCGCATGAACGGCGGCGGAACAGTCGATGTCATTCCGCTGGGCGGTGGTTTGTTTTACGCGGTCTGGACTGGCGAGTTTAATGTCGTCGGTGGCACCGGTCGTTTCGCCAATGTTGGGCCAGGGCCGGCGCCGATCGCTGTGGTTGCCATCAACAACCCGTTCACGTTTGCCGGTCCCATTTGGACGTACTCGTGGACACTCACGGGGAAGATCAATCTGGGCAAAAAATAGGAAGTCAGCATGCGCACTTACTTGCGAGTCGAGTCAATGAGTACTCGATTCAATCGATTAAGGGTCAATTTTCCGGAGGTGCGGAAAAATGGACCCTTTTTTTGCGCTTTTCGCTCGAGGCGCATGGCATCCCACCAAAAAAAAAGTGTTACCGCAACAAGAGCAAGGTCCAATATTTGGTTTTTCTCGACAACGTCTCGCCGCAAGCCAATTATTCAACGACGAGACCTGCGAAACTTTCGGCGGAGCGCGGGTATTCGGGTTTAAGGTCTTCCAAAGCCTGCCGCACGAGATTGCTGACGACTAGGTTGCGGTATGACTTTTTGTTCGAAGGAATAATGTGCCATGGGGCGTAGGACGTATTGCAATTGGTCAACGCATCTTCGTAGGCAGCTTGGTAATCATTCCAGAGTTTTCTTTCTTCCAGATCAAACGGATTAAATTTCCAATGTTCTTCGGGGTCGTCAATCCGCTCCTGCAGACGTTTGCGTTGAGTATCCTTGTCGATGTGCAAGAAGCATTTGAGGAGAACGGTGCCCGTGTCGGCCAGGATCTTTTCAAAGGCGTTGATTTGTTCATAACGCAATGACCAAGTAGACTTCGGCACGAGATTGTGGACTCGCACGATCAAGACGTCTTCATAGTGCGAGCGATTAAAGATTCCAATGTTGCCGCGTCGGGGAACTGCGGCGTGCACACGCCAGAGGAAATCGTGATCCAGTTCTTCTTCGCTCGGTTTCTTGAACGAAGTCACTTGGCAACTCTGAGGATTTACGCCTTCCATGATCGTGCGAATCGTGCCGTCCTTCCCGGAGGTGTCCATTCCCTGCAGGACCAGCAAGATCGATTGTTTATTTTCAGCGTAAAGCTTCCGCGCGAGGTCAATGATGACCTCGGAATTTTCCTTGATTCTTTCCTTCGCCGCTTCCTTGTCAAAACTGGAATCCTTGGGGTCTGGATCGAAGTCGGCCAGACGGCATTTCTTTCCCGGTTCAAAAGTGTACGGGAGATGAGCAACAGATTTGGACTTGGCAGTTTCGGATTTCTTTTTCATGGTTTTGTTTGCGAGGTGTTTGCTTTTGATGTGGTCTTGTTCAACGATTTTTGAATCGATCAGGGCTCTTAATGTAGTCGAAGCTCGCGAGCGGGTTTTGTCATTCCCCAATCATTTTGCAGAAATCTGCCTCGCTGATAACCGGAACGCCCAGTGAGTTGGCCTTGTCAAGCTTACTACCGGCCTCCAATCCGGCAATGACGAAACTGGTCTTGGAGCTGACGCTGGAGCTGGGTTTTCCGCCGTGGGCTCCGATCAAGGCATGGATTTGGTCACGCGAATATTTTTCCAAAGTTCCCGTGACCACAAAAGTTTTTCCGGCCAACGATTGTGACGAGGCTGCAGCCGACGGTGCGCTGCCGGCAAATGTCAGTCCCAACGACTCGAAGTCCGCAATGATTTTTCGGCCAAAATCGGATGCGAAGAAATCGACGATGCTTTGCGCAATGGTCTCGCCGATCTCGTTGATCGAGCTGAGTTCCATGGTCGTTGCTGCAGCAAGTTTCTCGATGGAGCCAAATTGGCGAGCCAATATTTTTGCGACCGTAGTCCCGACGTGCCGAATGGAAAGGGCGGTGATAAAACGCTCAAGCGGTTGCGTTTTGCTCTTCTCGATTCCTTCGATCAATTTCTCGCTGGAGCGTTTGCCCATTCGTTCCAGTTTCTGCAACTGCTCGGCGGTCAATCGGTAGAGATCGGCATAATCCCCTACCAGTCCACTGCGGACCAGTTGCTCGACCATTTTCTCGCCGAGACCGTCGATGTCCATTGCGGGGCGAGAAGCGAAAAAGCGAATTCGCTCACAAACCTGGGCGGGGCAATGGAGGTTTGTGCAGCGGATGTAAACGCCACCTTCATCTTTTGTCAGCGGTTGCTCGCAGGATGGACAGGCGGTTGGGAATTTGAATTCCGGCAAGGAGCGGTCACGCAAGTGTTTTTCCACTCGCACAATATGCGGGATGATCTTCCCGGCCTTTTCGACAATCACTACATCGCCGACGCGAATGTCCTTGCGGGCGATTTCTTCGGCGTTATGCAGACTCGCTCGGCTGACGATGGTCTCGGCGAGTTCGACAGGTTCGAGATTGGCCACAGGAGTGATCGCGCCTGTCTTGCCGACTTGAAATTCAATCGAGTTGAGCCGTGTGGAGGCTTCATATTTCTCCCATTTATAAGCGGCGACCCAGCGCGGGCTTTTGGAACGGGCACCAAGCTTTTCGCGTTGCTCGAACCGATTCAATTTGATCACCAATCCATCGACCTCAAAGTCCAATTCGTGAAGTGTTTCGATAAGTTCTTCGCAATGCTTGGCGGCCGCTTGGATGCCGGAAAAGGCCTGCACGAAGGGTGTGGGCGGCAGGCCATAGCTACGGAGTTCATCGAGGAATTCCATGTGGGTCTGCGCCCGAAGGCCTTCGTTATATCCGGTGCCGTGTGCGAAGAAACTCAAATTGCGCTCGGCGCAAATTCGTGGGTCGAGAAGTCGAATGCTTCCAGAAGAAACATTGCGGGTGTTGGCATAGGCGGGAAGATCCGCCAAAGCTTGTCGCTGATTCAGTTTCACAAGTTCAGCGTTCAACATGAAGATTTCACCGCGAACTTCCAAAACATCCGGCCAGTCCTTGCCGAGCAGCCGCAGCGGGATGTCGCGAATGGTCCGGACATTGTGAGTGATCACATCGCCGAACTGTCCGTTTCCACGCGTCAGCGCCCGTACGAGTTCACCATGCTCGTAGACGATTGAGACTGCGGTGCCGTCGATCTTGAGTTCTACGACCCATTCTGCTGCTCCGCCCAACTCCGCTTCCGTTTTGCGTCCGAAGTCAAGCAGTTCCTCCAAACTGTAGGTGTTCTCAATTGAAAGCATCGGGATCTGGTGCGGATGCTTTTCTAGCTGGTCGATTGGGCTTTCGCCCACCCGCTGTGTCGGGCTGTCTGGAGTTATGAGGGACGGGTGATCCCGTTCCAATTCCGTCAGCCGTTTCATCAGGCGATCGTATTCCAGATCGGTAATCTCCGGTTGCGATTCGATGTAGTATTTCTTGTCGTGGTACCGAATGAGGTCGCGGAGTTGCGCGATTTCTTCTTCAGGCGACTTGCTCATATCGTGATTGGCCAATTTGAAACTGCTGAAGTGACGTTGCCGGGAAGTGCCGATTTCGGGTCACTTAAGTGCCGACTTCGACTCCGCATTCAGGGGCCTGCGTGATGGGTTTGGTCATCGAATCGTTAGGGACCAGGCACAAAAATTTGAGCGGTTGAGTGCCGTCGTTGCGGAACTGGTGGACCTCATCGGGAGCCACGTAAACCACGGTTCCGGGCGACAATTTATGTGGAGTAGTACCCGAATACACGGTGCCATCGCCTTCCAGAACATAAACCTCGTGTTCATAGGGGTGCGAATGCCGCGGAGTAAATCCACCGGGAGCGACCTCGAACTGCCGCATGGCGAAGTTGGGAGCGCCATCACTGGGGCCCACCAGCCACCGGACGGAACAAGCATGCGATCCTGGCATCTCGACTTTTTTTTGTTCAATCGATTCGAAGTGGTTGACTTTCATGGACGCTTGCTCACAACAGGAACATGGAAAAAACTTTGACGTGCTCAAGTAATTTCAAAAGGCCGTTGACTGACACTGCCTTATTCTATTTCGTGCCGAAACAAGATGAAAGTAGACGAAATGGGAATGCCAGTTTCGCTTTATGATTTGAGGTGAAATCGGATACAATTAAACAGCTACTGATTTCGTTCAAAGGAATTGCCGAATGCTGCACGCCATTTTCGTCGTTTGCCGGGGAGATTCAACCGCAGCCAGCCGCGCACGGGACGCGACCGAGACCGCTTGGGTATCGCCGCGGATTTGGACGGGACTCAAGCGTTTGGTATGGTTGGTGATTGTCGCGTTATTGCCCGTGGTTTTTAGCGTTGAGGCGGTGCGAGGGCAGGGGAGCACGGACAGCGACTTGGTAGCACGGCTGATCAACCGTTTGACCACGACTGTCGCGGAGGACGAAGGAAAAGCCGCGTTTGTTCCGCCGCCACGCGAGGTCGTTCGACCATTGGTTGCAGCGGCCAAAGCACTCCAACAAAAGAAATATGGAGTCGCGGCACAAACGCTAGGCGATTTTTTGACTGGCGACCTGTCGCAAGATTACTTGCTCCAGATTGGCGACGCGGATGCCATTAGTCTGCGGAACGCGGCCCGCGAATTGTTGGCTTCGATTCCGTCAGAAGAGTTAGGTGACTATCAATTGAAGTTTTCCGCAATTGCCGAACAGCAATTGGAGCGTGGCCTGGAAACGGGCGACCGCAAAATCCTGGCTAACGTTTCAAGTCGATATTTTTTTACGGATGCCGGGATGCAAGCGACCATGCTGCTCGGGCACTTGCAATTGGAACAAGGCGAATTGGTCGCGGCGGCGGCAGCCTTTCAGCGAATTGTAAATTATCCGAAGGCGCGACAACGCTACGAGCCGGAGGCTTCCGTATTATTGGCGACCAGTCTGTTGTTGGTGGGCAACGAGCCGGCCGCTCAGATAGTTTTGGCGGACCTGGTCGAACGCAACAACGCCGCTGCGCGCCGAGCACCACTTAAATTCCTGGATAACAACGTCGAACTGCCGCGTTCGTCGGACGTTGCTCTCGAATGGCTGGTTGAGTTGATTGGGCGCAGTCCGCTCAAGGTCAATACTTTGATGCGAGAATGGCGGATGGTCAGCGGTAATCCGCAACGAAATGCAGCCAGCTTGGCGGGCCTACCGTTGTTCGTCCCGAATTGGTCGGTTTCGATTCACCCCGACGAAGCAACCGAAACTGAGATGCGGAATCGGCTGGCTCGCAAGATCGCGGCAGGCGCGGTCGTGATCCCCGCGCTGAAACCGTTGGCCGTCGAAAACATGATCATCATGAGAAACGCTGCTCAAATGATCGGTGTAGATTTTCAAAGCGGAAAGAGAGTTTGGGTTTATCCTCCGGAAAATCCAATCGTTACTCCACAAAAAAGTGCCTCAGGCGATGCCCGAGACGAAGCGAAACGTGAGTCGAGCAATGCGGGCGTGGAGAACAGAATCATGTTCGATTCCATTTATGGTGAGGCCAGCAGCGACGGCAAGAGTATTTTCGTAATTCCGCGTACGGCCTCCATTGAAGCTCCGTCCTTAAACGATGAACAAATGACGGTCGGGGATCCTTTTGGGGACGCAACTGATGGAACGGGAGCAAATGTACTGAATGCCGTCCGCTTGGATCGCCAGGGAGCGCTACGCTGGCAAGTCGGCGGGATCAGCGGACATGAAGAACCAAAGTTGGCAAACGTCCAATTCTACGGCGCTCCGTTGCCGTTAGATGGCATACTGTATGCGATTTGCCGCCAGAAGGAAGTCATTCTATTAACGGCGATTGACAGCGAATCTGGAAAGCTAATTTGGTCGCAACAGTTGGCAGTCAGTCCCATTCAGGATTACGACGAAGATGAAGTCTATCCGACAACAACGACGGGCAGTTTATCACCCAGTTTCTCCAATGGGATTCTGGTTTGCCCCACCGGATTGGGGACATTGGTGGGCGTTTCAGTTGACGATCGCTCGTTGTTGTGGGGATTCAATTTTCACAAGGCAGGAATGGAGATCGATCCTTTTGCACAGGGATTCACCGATGGCGCTCCGATTTATGGAAGTCAAACGGGTGCCTCGCGTGATGCGTGGTTAGAGAATCGGATTGTGATCGATCAAGGCCTTGTGGCGTTTACCCCACGATTTGAACGTGAAATGGTGGTGCTCGATTTGTTGAGTGGGCGGCCAATTCGTTCAGCGACGAGCGTTGGGCCATCGGCTCAAAGTCGCGGAGCATTGTTCTTAGGATGTATTAATGCCGGGCGAGCACTAGTCGTCGCGATCGACCATTGCCGACTGGTTGACTTATATTCCGGCCGGGAGATTTGGCGCACCGAGTTGCAGTCGTTTGGGTCACCGAGCGGTACCGGGTTCTTCACCAGTGAAAGTTATTACTTGCCAACGACTTCGGCTGAAGTTATCGAGATTTCGCTCAGTAACGGCGAAATCACAAGATCCAATGTCGCCCCCCAAGTGCTTGGCAATCTGATTGTTTACCGGGGATCGATTGTCTCGCATGGATTGGATCGTCTGATTTCGATTGCTCAAGACCAGCCCGCCGAACAGCTGTTAGCGCGGTTGCCCAAAGAGGCAGTACCAACCTGGAATATGGAATTGGTAAAAGCACAACTACTGGTTCAGAAGGGAGACATTCGCGGGGCGATCGAAGCGGCGGAGAATGCGTGGCGAATCAATCCCAACGATATCGCCAAAAAATTCCTGGCCACGTTCTATACGCAACAAATGTTTCGTGATCCGGAATTTGCTTCACCCGTGATGAAACAGTTGTCCGACAACGACGCCGTTTTGCGCTTGCAACTTCGACTCGCCGCAATGGAGCAAATGGATGACCAGCGGGCGGCAAACCTCATCTGGGATATCTTAAGGACAGCCCAGTCAGAAGAACTTGCTCAAGTGGTTGAAATTCCGTGGCAACTGGGAACCAAGGACAACCGTAAAAGTGCCGCGGCGATTCGCTTGGATCGTTGGCTGGGGACTCGCTTGTCCAACGCAATTCAGGGTGGCCAAGCTACGGAAGCCATCAACAGGATCTTGGAGAGCGTTCAACAACTTAACATATCCCATAGCACGCGCTGGCAACTTTATGCGGGGATCGGATTTGCCAATTTGAGTAGTGAGCGGTTGGTCGCCGCCGCAAAATTGTTTGAGACGACAAATTCTCATGGCGCGGAAGAAATGTTACGAATCGCCGGCGAGCGGTTGGATGGACCAGTTGCCGAAACCGCTGCGGTTGCACACCTAAACAATTTGTTGACTCAAAATCGGCTCGTTGAAGCCTTGGCCTTTTGCGAATCGATGCCTGGGTCAACTGGCGATCCAAAATTGCAAGCCAAGATTTCCGAAGTGCGAGCGCGAATGGACGTCATTGGGCCGGAAAATCAGCTGAGTGGTTTCGGCCGCAATGCCCTGTGTCGCCGATTAAACGGCGGAGAATGGGATGGCGATTTCCGCGATGCGACCGTAGGCAATTCGACGGTGATCAGCAATTTTTCGTTGGGATTGCAACAACCAAGCGAACCGACGTTCAAAGTTTTTGGTAAAGACAATGTTATCGCATTCGATAGATTTGGTGCGCCGATTATTGCTTTTCGAACAACGGATTCATCGACCGCAGAATTGTCGGAGAAAGATCAAGAGCTTTCGTCGTCGAGAAGGATGATTGTCGGCGGAAATAGTTACGATCTCGATGACAACGGACAATGGGGTCCGAAGCTTGTTGGGAATTGTTTTTCGAGAGGAAATCGCAGGCTACTGCATACGGACCAAGGGCTTTGGGTACTGCAACTTGATTACTCGAATCTCGAAGAGTCAGTGTGTTTGTGGAGTCGAACAAAAATTGACCTCGGAAAATTGAGTCGAGGATCACTTCCCGCATCGTTTGGGGGGACTGGGACAAAAGTTGTGCGCAATGCCTTTTTGGCGATGATCACGGAACAAGATGAGGTCGTGTATTGCGACGCCGGTTCGCTTCGCTGTGTTAATGCATTGGACGGGCTGTTGATCTGGCAAGCCAGTGGTTCGCAGCCGGTCTCGCATTTGCTGATTCACGGGCGGGAGGTTGTGGCCTACGATTCGCAGGTTGGCGTTGTGCGCAAATTTTCGCTTGGTGACGGACGATTGTTGAAGACTGTGCAAGGTCCACCGGATTTGGAGTTTGCGACGACTACCGAGAATTTGTTGATCGGAATTCGACGGGAGCGAGGGGAAGAGACACTGGTCGGGTATGATCCATTTGAGGAGAAAACGGTCTGGGCACGGCGAATGAATCCGAAATCGAAAGCCCACGTGTTTGGTTTGGATCGTTTGGCCCTGATCGAGCCGCGGGGAGCCTTGCAGCTTGTCGACCTGAAGACCGGTACGACAACCGGATCGATGTCGATTCCGTACGGGAATATGGCCACCAGCAATATCTGGGGTCTCGACGTCCATCAAGTTGGAGATCGATTGTTAGTTTCGGTGTTGACCAAAGCCCCTGAGGCCTCGATCGATTTCAACCGCGACACAACGTGGATTCGGCTAAACCAAATCAACACCCTCGCCGAGCTATCGACCGGTTATCTCTTTTGCGTGGATGCAAAAAGCAGTGAACCGAAATGGGAATCGCCGCTACGGTTCGAGGGAATGCAATGGCTAATTCCCGAAGCATCCCACGTATCCCTGCTGGTTGGAATGCGGCGGTTTGACCTCAATAGTTATGAACGCGATTTAGAGCGGATGGAACATCAGTATTATTTTATTGATTTGGTGACTGGCGAGCAGGTTGCGCGAATCGCGAATGCTCCGGTGCTGTTGACGAGTTGGTCACTGCGTGCCTTTCCGACTGAGAAAAAGGTGTGGGCTCAGCTTGGTGCGTCCTGTCTGGAGTTGAACTTTCAAACTGATGGACCTCCGCGTCCGCGTTCTCAATTGACGTTGCGTCGTGCGTTGCCGGCACCTTCGGAATGGCTGACGGTCAAAACCGAAGTTGTTTCGGTGCCGGTGTCGAGGGCCAAGATCATCGAGCGTTTGAAGAAAGCCCAAGAAGAGTTGGACGCAAATCGCCAGGAGTTGCAGAAGAAACTTCGCGAACAAGGCGAGAAGTAGTCCTGATTCCACTATTCACTTTGAAGGCCCCGTGCGGGCCGGAATTCGACTAGCGAGTTTTGTTCTGGCCGTCGACTCGTTGTGTCGCCACTTGAATGGTTTCCAGGAACGATTTTGGATTGGCCTTGAATTTCTTTTGTGATTCTTCGTCACTAAACAGCACGATTGCCTGTTTGTTTTTATTCATCATGAAAACGCCAAAGCGGCGGTCGCCTTCGGCAAGTTCGCCTTTTTCATGGAAGACAACGGGATCGAAACCTGACAAAACCGGGCTGAAATCGTCGGGGTTGGCCAAGAAGACCTTTTGCTTGTCTTCGGATGCGAAAAGATAGGTTTTTCCGCGATGAACGCAGCCCCAACGCTGATCGCCCGCGGCCCAACGACCTTCCTTCAGCAGCGTGACCGGACAATCGCCATTAAGAGCAAATTTAGGCGTTTCTTCGGTCTGCAGCGGTTTAATTTTGGCCGTCGAAACGGGAGTAGTCTGCGGAATTCCAAGAGCAACAGGATTATTGGTCTGGCTCAAATCTTGTGTGGTCACCGGGGTAATTGGACTGCGTGGAGATTCGGGCTTGAGTGAGGCTGGCGATTTTGGTGCGAATTGATTTTGAGTTGCCGTCTCCATTTTTGTTGAAACAGATGATGTTGTCTTGACGGCCATGTTCATGGTCTGAGTATTTGTCGAAGCGACTGGCAGAAATTCGTTTTGGCTTTCCGCGGTCACTGAGGACTTAGGATCTGGAACGGTTTTTTCAACGTTGCGCGCTGCCATCCCGTTCGTTTCGCGCACGCCGGCTTCGAAATCTGCCGAAGACGAGTTGGCAGCGATATTGGCGGCCTTGCGGGCATCACTCGCCGCTTGTAGTTGTACGCTGGGCGATTCAGCTTTTTCGGCAATGGGTGCATCCCACGAACCCATCAGCGACGTTGAGGGTGTCTTGTGTTTGGCTTCAAAATCTCGACGGAGTTTGTCCAGATTGTCAGCAAGATCTTTGCTGTTGTTGACCGCTTGATTCAATTTATTGATGTCTTTGATCGTCAACAAATAGCCGTCAGCGTCCAACGGAGATTTCATCTTTTGGACGACTTTTTCATTCGGTGTGATGAAGACGTCGGCTGGAATGCCTTCGACGCCAAATTTTTTCACCAGATCCGGATGCAAATCCACGTCGACTTTAACCGGAATTACGGAGGCGTTCAGGGTGCGAA
>JBEBGH010000208.1:0-9440 GCA_040081565.1 Pirellulaceae bacterium | reverse complement strand
ACCCAGATGTCGGTGGGGGTGGTGGCCGAAGCGGTTTGCAAGGCATCCGTAAAGTCGGCAATGCGACGATCTATCAGCGAGGCAATCTGTTGATTGCGGACAATGCCGCCGCAATTGACATTGAAAACGATCAATCCGTAATAAAACTCAAGAAATTCTCGGACGAGTATTTCAAGTTGATCGACCAAAATACGGCAGAAGAAAATTTGATCATTGCTCAGCAAGATAAAGAAGAAATGCTTATCGTTTTGCGTGGTAAGACTTACTTGATTCAGCAACCGTAGCTATGTCAAGCGGCTTTTAATCAACCGACTAATCCTCAGGATCCATTGTCGGTGGCCTGAGGATTTTTTCGTTGAGCCGCATGGCCGTAAGTCATTTCCTTGCAGGCAGCCGTGAGATTAGCAGAATCCAGAGGCCCACGAGCATCGTTCCAGGTACCAACGCCATCAGGAAACGGGGCCAATTGAATTGGCTCTGATAAATCAACGCTCCGGTGGCAACGATCATTACCCAAAGACCGGCTGCGACAACAACCGACGTCAAAAGCCGACGCCGTGCGGCAACCTCCGTCTTCGAGATCGATTCGTCCTGCATAAAGATCTTGTGCGTTTAGAATGAAACTTCGTGATTCGGGGAATGGTAGAATAAGCAGTCTATCACAACGGTCTGATCAGACGATTCTTTATCGGCCTTCGAAAGCTTAGTTCGCTTCGTTCTGCCAGTTTATTCGAAAGTACATTCAATGGATGCAAGCCAAAAATCATTGCGGATCCAGGTTTGCCGGGTCTGAGCGTCGAAAAGAACCAAGGCCGCCCGTGTGGCGGAAAAAATTAAAAAGGAATTTGGCGTCGAGTGTCCCGTAGTCTTCGGACGATTGGCGGAATTCTCAGTTTTGCTTAATGATCAAAAGTTAACCGGCAAACGCTGGTTTCTAATTCCGTCCGATGAAAAAATCCTGGAATCCGTCCGGCAGGCTCTCGCTTAATCGCCGATTCAGGCAATCCTCCGGCCGCGTCAGTTAGATCAGGCGTCGACTCTCCAGCAACTCGACAATCTTGGCCACACATTCACCAGGCGACAAGGATTCCGTATTGAGTTTCAGATCCGGCTTTGCCGGTGGTTCGTACTGAGTTTCAACCTCTGGACCGGCATCGGTCGTAACGGTTTTATTTCGCGCCCGGCTAACTTCGAGGCTTGCTTCCAATTGCACCACGATAAACTTGTCATGGCCAATCAGCTCAGCAGCCTTCAATCGCGTTTCTTCGCGAGGAGCAACCAAGGCCACGATACAAATCAAGCCGGCGTTATTGAACAGCTTCGCAACTTCCGCAGCGCGCCGCAGATTTTCCGACCGGTCTTCTTCAGCGAAGCCCAAGTCACGAGTCAATCCCATTCGAAGGTTTTGACCGTCCAAAACGGTGGCCGACCTGCCGGCCTCGAACAAATGCCTTTCAAGAGCATAGGCAGTCGTCGATTTGCCGGATCCGGGCAAACCTGTCAGCAGGATCGTTACCGGAGTTTGGCCAAAGCGACTACGGCGTTCTTCAGAGGATACGTTGCTGTGACGTTTTTCAAGTGTCTGGCTTGTCGGAGCATCATCCCAGTGATCGGCTCGATCATCGCTGGTCTTGCGATCCATGATCATCCCAGCACCGACCGTCGCATTGGAGATGCGGTCAATAACGATGAAGGCACCTGTTGTTCGATTGTTTCGGTATCCATCGAACATGATCGGTTCAGAGAGGCTAATTCGGCATCGGCCGATCTCGTTCAACTTCAGCCCGGGGGAGGGGAGACGATGAAGGCTGTTGACGTCGACCTGGTAACGAACCGTCGTCACCGAACCGCTCACTGTTTTGGTTGTTTGCTTGAACAAGTATTGCTTGCCGGGGAGCATTGGATGATCGTGCATCCAGACGACCATCGCCTCGAAATGCTGTTCGGATTTCGGGATGTTTCCCGGTCGAACCAACATGTCGCCGCGGCTGACGTCGATCTCATCCTCCAACGTCAGGGTGACCGACATCGGAGCGAAAGCCTCGGCAAGATCACCCTCCTGGGTCACGATTCGTTTCACTCGACTCTTGCGACGCGATGGCAATGACATTACTTCGTCGCCCTGTCGGACAATACCCGAGGCGATTGTGCCGGCGAAACCTCGGTAATCCAGATTGGGACGGATCACATATTGCACCGGAAAACGCAGGTCTTCGAGATTTCGGTCCGAGCCGATGTAAACGCCTTCCAGAAACGACATCAGCGTTGGGCCAACGTACCAAGGCATGTTCTTACTTGGGTCGACGACGTTGTCACCATTCAAGGCAGACAGCGGAATGAAGTGCAAATCGGGAATGTCCAGACGAGTTGCGAAACTTCGATAAGCGTCCCGGATTTCATCGAATCGCTTTTCGGAAAATTCGACAAGGTCCATCTTATTGATCGCGACCAGGATGTGTTTGATTCCCAGCAAGGAAACAATAAAGCTATGACGTCGAGTCTGCTCCAGGACGCCGTAGCGGGCATCGATCAGAATGATCGCCAAGTCGGCGGTCGAAGCCCCCGTCGCCATGTTTCGCGTGTATTGAACATGGCCGGGAGTATCAGCGATGATGAACTTCCGGCGAGCTGTCGAAAAATAACGGTAAGCGACATCGATTGTAATCCCTTGTTCCCGCTCAGCCTTAAGGCCGTCGGTCAACAGCGCCGGGTCGAATTTGCCACCCGTAGTTCCATGTACCACGGAATCCTTTTCAATCTTTGCGAGTTGGTCCTCGTAGATCATTTTCGAGTCATAAAGCAGTCGACCGATCAACGTGCTTTTACCATCATCGACGCTGCCGCAGGTGATAAATCGCAACAGCTCCTTCCGCTCGTGCTGGTCGAGGTAGGCATCAATATCAGTTGCGATCAGTTCAGAATGATGTGACATAGTTTCAATTTTTGAAGTATTGAGAGCGAAGTTGGAATTCGAAGACTGCCGGGGTTAGAAGTAGCCTTCGCGTTTTTTTTCTTCCATGCTTCCTTCGTCGTCGTTATCAATTAAACGGCCTTGTCGCTCGCTGGTCGTCGCCAATAACATTTCCTGAATAATTTGAGGCAGAGTCGTCGCAGAGGATTCAACGGCTCCGGTTAACGGGTAACAGCCCAAGGTGCGGAAGCGAACCAATTTCTGTTCGATTTCTTCGCCGGGGCGGATCTTCATTCGGTCGTCATCCACCATGATCAAAGTACCGCTACGTTTCACAACCGGCCGTTTAGCGGCAAAATACAGAGGAACGATTGGGATTTTTTCCAGGTGGATGTACTGCCAAACGTCGAGCTCGGTCCAATTACTGAGTGGGAAAACGCGAATCGATTCGCCCTTGTTCACCCGTGTGTTGTAAAGATTCCAGAGTTCAGGTCGTTGGTTTTTTGGATCCCAGCGATGGAATTCATCACGGAAGGAAAACACTCGTTCTTTGGCTCGCGATTTCTCTTCATCTCGCCGTGCACCGCCAAAGGCCGCATCAAATTGATATTTATCGAGCGCTTGTTTTAGCCCTTCCGTTTTCATCACCGTCGTGTGCTTCCCGCTAAAGCGAAACGGATCAATGTTTTGTTTAAGTCCCTCTTCATTGATGTAACAAATCAAATCCAGTCCGTGAGTCTTGGCCATGAACTCGCGATGCGCGTACATGTCCCGAAATTTCCAGGTCGTATCGACATGCATCAATGGGAATGGAGGCTTGGCTGGATAAAAGGCCTTGAGGGCGAGCCACAACATGCACGCCGAATCTTTGCCGATCGAATACAGCATGACCGGATTCGAAAACTCGCTGGCGACTTCTCGAATGACGTGGATACTCTCGGCTTCGAGTTGTTTAAGATGCGTTAGGTTGTAATTCGTCATGAATTTTGGCGGTGAGGCCGAGAGAACTGGCCCGAGAAGTGACTAGAAACGAGCGAAACTACGATGTTTTCACTATAAACGTAATTGCGGACTGCGACAAGCGAATTCGGTTTGATTAAGCAACAGCGCTGCGACGAATTGACTTCATTGGCTATAGAAATTTTATTTTTCCAACAACCGGAATAGTTCCAGCACCTTCTCCCGATGTTTGCTGCCAAACATCAGTACGATCAAGCGCGACATGATTTGTCGATGATCGTTGGTCAGAAAAGCTTCTCCGCCGCCAAGCTGGGCGATTTCCACAAACTCCTTCAGCGGTTTTGTGTTGCGGCAAGTGATTGTACTGACGATGCCACCGCCCCTGCGAAAATCAGTGGCCAACTTAAGGCAATCGACCTGGTTGCCAGCATGGGGCGGTTGATCGCCGAAGATCAAAATCACTTTGCGAGCCGTTGGCCGAAACTCATTGTTTTCGATGACCCAGCGTAGGCCCTCATCCACTGCCTCGGGATCATCCCCGCCACCTGCCGCTTCAAATTGAGAAAGGAAGCCAACGAGTTCCCCCAAATCACTAGTCAGTGGTAATCCCTTGACCACGTAATCGCTCGTCTTGTCACGATAAGCACAAATGCTGATGCGAGTCTTGGGGACAATCTGAAACAAGACTCGGCCGATTTCACTGATCCGGTCTTTGATTTGATTAATTTCTCCGCCCATGCTCCCCGTGCTGTCGAACAGAATGGCAATATCGAGACCTTCCTTATGCAGGCGGGAAACCAGTTCAGTGAACCCTTCCTGGCCACCGCCAATCTCCACGATGTCCATCGCCGAGCTGCGTTCTACTGTGATTCCGGCGTCAGCGCCACCGCTCGTTGTGCCGGCGCTGGAAAGCTCCCTCAACAAATCAGTACGAGTCTGGCTGGAATACGAATCCGCGGAAAGATTCTCGAACTCGACTCGATTGGATTGGATATTTTCGGCATTGAGTTGCAGTTCACGAAGGTCGTTTTTGAGCGATCGTTGCTTGGGTAGAAAACCGATTTGGATTTCTTCACCAGACCCAAGTGTTCCACGTTCGTAGATTTGCCAGGGAATCATGGCGACGATCGCCAGGACGATCAGGTGTGCTCCAAGAGCAATCAGCGCCGCGAACGAGCGCTCAACCCATTGCGATGGTGCAACGATACCAATGGCCTGTCCCTTTGGGCGAGAGGCAAAATTGGGGATCAAAATCTTTGCCTGGCAATGAGGACATTTCCCACGGCTGCCAAACTGCTCGAGGGAGACCGAGAACCCTTGTCCACATTTGATACAAAGCAGATTCATTAGTTGATGGTTGAGCGGGGTTAGATCAGAAATCAGTTGCCAGCGGTCCTACCACGCATTTCAACGATCGACAAAAGACCTGAAGCGTAGACAACTTCATTTTAAGATCGTGGAGGAGCTTTGTCCAAAAGAATCGTTGGCTCACGTCGTTTACGGTTCGCTCATCATTGCTTAACGAGTCGCTTCGGTCCCGTGTTCCTGTGCCATTCGGCCAGGGGTGTCGCCTTCAAAGATCGAAAAATCAGCCCAGACTGGCAAATGATCGCTGATTTGGAGAGCTTCCTCGAGAGTCAGGTTGAATTGTTGGAGAAAATCGAAAACGCCCCGTTCGCCCGTGAATTCCGTGGTCGCAATGGACGAGTAGAGAATGTTATCGAGTTGCCGAGTGCGCTGGGTGTTCGTCGGTTGGTTGACGATGGCGCATCGGAGTCCGACGGTGTCCTGCAATACCCGCAGTGTTTGAGCGTCACATTGGAAATTGCCCAACAGAATCACGTCGTCTTCGTCTCGAGTGTCCTTGCGAACCGTTCTGAAGAGGGCCCCCAAAACCTCGACTTCTTCTGACATTTTTCTCTCATCGAGATCGAGATTCACTAATGTAAACGTCAGGGCGCGATCCGGTCGCACTTGAGCGGCTCTAAACCAGCCGACATAAGGCTGCCGCATGAAGACCTGCTGTGGATCGTTCACGGCATAGGCGAAAGCGTCATCGAGTTGAATGGAGGATTGGTTGAAAATGAAGGCCGATTGCCGGGCATTTCCCGCACTGCCAAGGGATGGACTGAGTGAATAGGCGTAGTTCATGCCGTAGTTGTTGATTTTTTTGACCAGTCGTTGCAAGGCCGACTGATCGCCGGGAAGGATTTCTTGAACGGCAATCACATCGAAACTCATCATGATTTCCGCGACGCGTTGAGCGATTGTTTCGTTTGCTATTTTTTCCGCGTTGAACGCCTGCAGGTTGAAACTGGCGACACGAATGGTATTGGGAACTCGGGCTGACGGCTCCCATTTCGAAAGTTGCACTGGTACGGAACTGGAGGAATCGCTGGCAAATTGGGACTGCGCGAATTGCCAAGCTTGCTCGGCCGACTGAAATTTGTCGCGATGATAAAGAGCCCAAGCCCCGCCGACCAAAATAACCGCCAAAAACAGGGTGGAAACGAATCGACGCATTATTCATCATCCGACAAAAAGAAAAACGGACTGGCTCGCCTCGGTCTTAAATCGGCTGATTCGGAGTGCCGGGCAAATCGTTGGCAAATCTTGCGGGACGAGACGGCTGGTAAAAAAGCGGTGATGAAATGAATTGCGCAGGCAGACTCTGTCGCCTTTAGCGGGCTTGGCAGATCGGACAGTAGAAAGTGGCCCGTTGGGACTGGACAATTCGACGAATCTTGCCTCTTCGACAGATTCGACAGAACTCATTCTCTCGATCGTAAACGCCATGCTCGTTTTGATAACTGCCTTCCTGGTTCAAGGCATTCCGATAGGTACCATCGGAAAGCGTCGATCCCTCGAATCGAATCGCCTCCTCCAAAACCTCGCACATGCAGGAATGAATCTTCTCCAATTCTGCTTTGGTCAATCGTGCGCAGGGCCGACGAGGACTTATCTTCGCGCGATGTAAAATCTCACTTGCGTAAAGGTTGCCGACTCCGGCCAGAATCGATTGATCGAGCAGCGCGACTTTGACGGGCCGCTGTGTCTTTTTTAGTCGACTCGAAAATTCGTTGCAGGAGATCGCGCAGGCATCTGGGCCGAGTTTCATCGTTTCTAGTCGCCGCGCGAATTCTCGTTCATCCAAACAGTAAACCAAGCCCAGCCCACGGCGATCCCAAAACAGGACATCGACGTGCGGGCGACCGCCCAGTCGTAAACGAAACCGAACGTGTTCCTGCGTCGGAGGTGATTCGGTAAGGACCAAGCCTGTCATGCGGGGCTCAAAAAACAAACGCATTGCGTTTTCGGTGACGACAATCACTCGCTTGCCCAATCGTTCAACCGCTGTGATGCGTTTGCCAACTAATCGCTCGCCTATTTTTTTGAGCGATGGAGTAATTGAAATTGGACGCCGCGGACAGGGCATTCGTTCGGCCGCAACGATCTTTCGACCGATCAATGGCAGGAGTCCGCGACGCATTGTCTCGACTTCAGGTAGTTCTGGCATCTCAACCTGCCGCCTAGCGGTTTGCTGTGTCCAGAGACGCTTGTGCAGAATTCGCTTCTACAACTGTTTTCAACTTTTCCATTTCTGAGAACATCGATGGTTCCAGATTGCGACGGTTGAGAAAAAAAGTCAGACTTGCCAACACGTCGCGCTTTTCGAGATAGCGATAGGAAACCGTGGTTTGATTGTTGACCTCGGATAATTCAAAAATTCGGGTAGAAGCGATCCCCGAAAGCTCTCGGTATACCGTAAAGACTTTATCCTGGTCGATCAGCTTGACGCTTTCGACAACGGGATAGTCTTTGCCGTCTTTATTGACAGTGCATTCATATTTTGAGCCTGAATCCACGCTTTCGCTGTCCAACAACTTGCATGACTTAAGGCCCTCGCACCAGTTTAATCTTTTGGCCGGATCGGTCAAAAACGGGAACACGTCGGAGGCTTTGCCGCGTACCGTTGTTGCAACATTAAACTCGGCCTCCTTGGCACCAATCAAGTAAAGGCCACCGAGAACTATGCAGACAAATACAACCACAAAAAGAATTGTTTTTCGATAATCGTTCACGACTCAATTCTGCCCGACCAAGTGAATGTTGATGGTGACCGCTACTCCATTTGACTCAAAGCCAAAGGAGAATATACCCGAATTGTTAGGATAACAAAGGGTCGCAATGCCCGAACCCGTCCTCATAAAAAGATGTCCTGTCAACGAAACCGAATGGCTGCGGTTATTCGGGCAGGGCTTACGCTGAACTCGCAACGTCGCCTCACAGTCGACTGAACTGAGAGATTTTCGGCAGAATCCTGACAGCAACAACGACTCCGGGGGAAAACCAAGTTGCCGGAATCGAGATTTTAGGCCATAATTTTGGAAGGCGGGAATTAACTTCTCCCTCCAAGCTGCCGTAAAATCAGTAGTCCAGTTCACTTGGTGAAAGGAATTTTGACTTGATTTCAACGACTCTTCGACGTCCAACCTTGGTGCTCAACCGAAATTGGCAGCCTGTAAATATTTCCACTGTTTCTCGCGCGATTACTTTGGTGTGGAACTCCCATGCGCGAATCGTCGAGCCAGAAGGCTATCAGCTGTACGATTGGGCCGACTGGGCAAAGTTGGAGCCTCAACCGGGTGAGCCTTTTATCCAAGCGGTTTCTCAGCGATTCCGCGTGCCCGAAGTCATCTCGTTGTTCAAATTCGATCGACTGCCATCGGCTAACGTGGCATTCAACCGCCGAAATTTGTTCAAGCGAGACCGACATTCGTGCCAGTATTGCGGTCGGCAGCCGAACCCGGACGAACTAACGATCGACCACGTCTTGCCACGTTCGCAAGGCGGTCTGTCGTCGTGGGTGAACTGCGTCCTAGCGTGCGTTACTTGTAACCATCGTAAGGCTGACCGGACTCCGGAACAGGCGAAGATGAAATTGCGCAAGACGCCCATCCAACCGACTTGGAATCCGGGCTATTGGAGACACACCGCCCGTGTTAATAGCTGGCAAAAGTTCATCAGCGACGTCTACTGGAGTACTGAACTCGATGCCACGTAAGGCCGCGTGCTGACGAGCCATTCCTGAAATAAAAGCCACAAGTCGACATGACTTGTGGCTTTTTTGTTTAACCGAAGTTTCTTTCGGCGGGGATGGGTAGGGAATCGGGCGCGTCCAGCTCAAGAAAGAGAATTCCCAAGCCATGAGTCTTGCCCTGTGCGTCTGTCTTCAGGCTTTCACTGCCGCCGCCGCCAAGCGAGTCATGCAGTATGAAATTGAGTGCCATCAAATTGTCGGCCTCGTATCGGTCGACTTTGCCAAAGCAAATTTTACAGAAATGATTCTTGACCCGCTCAACGGTCAGTTCCTTCTTCAAAAACTCGTAGATCGGTTTGGAATAAGCGACCACACCGACGTTGCTGCCGTCGCCTTTGTCACCAGATCTTGAATAGGCTAGACGCGAGAGTGGAACTTTGGGCATGTTGCGACACCGGAGTGAATGAGAGTTGAATCCCCGTATTATGAAGCCAATCGTTGTCGTTTCAAAGGGGCGAACAAAACAGC
>JBEBGH010000551.1:0-2445 GCA_040081565.1 Pirellulaceae bacterium | reverse complement strand
TCCCAATTGGGCAGTCCAGAAACAACAAGGATTCGGATCTTTTCATCTACGACATCGACAGTGGATGATGTTTTTTGGTTGTCGTCGGGATTGGTTTCGCCTTCGGTTTCCGGCACGCGAATCGAATAGACGAACTTTCCGGGACTTGTCACGACGTGACTAAATTGAAGCCGCAATCGATTGCCGGCCTCGGCTAATGTGACTTGTTGCGTTTCGATTAACTGCGGTTCGCCGGGCTTGCCGGTTCGCGGATCAAGTGTTTGTTGAAACAGGCTGGCGCTAATCGGCGTTTGCCGAGCCGCATCCTCAGCGGCGAAGCTGGCTTGAATTACACCTTCGACAAAGAACGGCTCGTTCATGTAGGCTCGGGCCGGTACGTTGGTTTCCGTGACGGCCAGATTTCTTTCCGGTGTCGGATCACCGATACCGATTACATAGATCGGCACATCGGCCGCCTGGGCACGCTTCGCGATTTCAACTGGGTCTTCGCTCCCCTTATGCTGCCCGTCGCTGATCAGAACGATGCCGCCGAGTCGCTTGGTATCACTCAGCGTCTGTCGCAATGCCTGCCACAAATCTGTTCCCAATCCAATAGCTTTCAAATCGGAAATCTTCTCCGATTGTTCGGGCGTGGCTGGCCCTTCGGTTGATTGCTTCTCTTTCGACTTTTGCCGTTCGTTTTCCTTCGGAAGATCCGCTAGGAACTCCATTGGATTAACGCGGTCGTCGAAATCGATAACTTGCACCGAACCCTTTTGACGAAGTTTCTTGACAAATTCCTGTTCGTTACGCGACAGAGCTCGATTCACGATATCGGCCCGGGTCAATTTTCGTTCGCGAATTTCGGCTTCGGTCACTCCAGCGGCCGCCGCCACTTTCTTCATCGTCTCTTCGTTCAAGTAATGGTCAGCTCGATCCAAAGACAACGAGCGGTCGCGAAGGATCGCAAACGTCGGACGAATGATGCTTACTTCCTGGAAGTAAACAGACGGCTTGAACAGCAGCAACAACAAAAACAAAAGCACACCGACTCTCAAGCCCGCCAGCAGCATGCGAATCGGGAACGGACAGACCTTGGATTCGCGACGGTATAGCCAGATTGCTCCACTCACGACCAAGGCGAAAATCAACAACCAGACAAAGACCCCCCAACTTTCTGGCAAGTTCATCCACTGCCAGCGCAGCTCGCCAGACTGGTCTGATTCCGGTCGGAACAGCCGATTCAAAAAGTTATCTTGGGCCAATATCAAATTCATATTTTTTCAAGTCAATTGCTAATTCTGTTCGTCCGAGTCACGAGCGACCGGTTCAGTCGCAATCAAACGGTTAATGTATTGGATCCAAATTCGTTCGCCATCGCTGAACAGGTTGCCGCAGGGACCGTTACTGCCACAGTTGACGTGCACCGTGTTGAGGATTCGGGGCTTCCCCTCACGACGACCAGCATCAAAACGAACAATCGTGTCGTCGACTGGCACATACAATCCGTTCGCACAGAGCATGGCACGGCCAAGTGATTTGCCTTGCTCAAACAACTGGTCACCGCCCCACAACATGCGGCCTTCGCCCGTAAGGTCCAAAGCGATGATCGTTTCCGGTCCGCCGGCAAACAGGACATCGTTTTGGATACCGATCAAATAGTCGATGCGATAGCCCAATGGGTTCATTTCCACTTCCCAAATGAGCTCGGCAGTCGTTCGATCAATCGCGAAGATTTTTTTCGTGTCCGAGCAAAAGCAAATCATCTGGCGACTGTAAGGCACCACGAGGTCTTCGTTCCAGCCATCAAAATCCTGACGATTCACCTGCCAGCCGAAGTTTGCAAGATATTGGTTTCGCTCGCCGAGGCGGTCGTAGCGCTGGGCAAAACGAATTGCACCCGTCGATGGATCCAGCACAAAAATTACGCCCATTCCGCTGGCAACAAACAAGTCGGTTCCATCAATTGTCAACGTGATCGGAGCCCACGGTGCGGCGCTGGTTTCGGGCTCATCGCACAAATAGGTCTTCCAGAGCGTACGTCCAGTATCGTTGGGGTCGAGGCCGTAAACATAGATCGCTCCGCCAATGTTCACCGGAACGATCAGCGTTTTGTTGAAACCCAGTGGTCCGCCCATGAAGCCACCGTTGGCCAACCACGGTTCCTCTTGCGTTGCCGAAGCCGCAGCACGTGGATCAGCTTGTGCCGCGGGAGGTTGAAGGCCTTGGACTTGGACTTGAGCAGGAGGCTGAACGGCGGGATCGCTTCGGAACGCCAAGCCACTATTCTTCGGCAACGTCCAGAGCACGCGGCCGCTATCGGCTTCATAGGCCACGAGAAAATTTGTTCGTGTGCGGCGGAAGGTAGCGTTGTACTGGAAACCGCGTCGTTTGCTGGCGCTTGATTGAGGATTATCGTTTGGATCGTAGTGACGACCTTCCAAAGAATAAATGACATTGCCGATC
>JBEBGH010000550.1:0-2452 GCA_040081565.1 Pirellulaceae bacterium | reverse complement strand
CACCACGAGAAATCGACTTGTTGGCATAAAAATTCGTTAGCTTCTGGAATGAGATTTTGATTTGAATTGCGGCATTGTAACAGAAAGCCGCGACGGGTTTTTAGCGATCTTCATGATCTACGGGTAGTCGCTCGGTCAGCGTTCGGCGATTAATCAAATTGCGAAGCCTTAAGCTGTCGAAGACGGCTAATTCCGGCACCGCGAGGAACATCTTCCAGAGTGCAATGCGGGTTCTGTTTGTGCCATTGCGTCCAGGCGATTCGGCGATGATGGTCTTCGCTGTACCACGCGTCCAACCATTTGGCGACGACTTCAACACTCTTGTCTTCCAAAGACGCGCGATCCCAAAACCGCAGAATCATCAATTGCCGTGGCGTCGGGCGCGATTCGTAAAGCTGGTCGATGGTTTGATCCGCTTGTAATTGCGTGAAGCCGGGGTTAAAGACGCCACCCAATTGCTTGATGCATTCGGCTTGCTTGGGAGTCGCCTTGTCGAGGGCAGCGCTGTTCGCTTGTTTTTCGGCAGCAGCAAATTGATGCGCGGCAAGCTCTCGTGCTTTGGGTGGCAGCACTTTCAAGATTGACTTGATGAGCAGGCGTCGCTCCTGCTCGGAAATGATTCCGTCCTCAAGTACGGCATCAATTTCTTCGCGCAGAAAGTGCAAACCGGGAATATCGGAAAGGGCTGTGGCTTTGTTCAGCCAGCCCGACAGAGCGGTGATGTCCGAATTGGATAGCTTGCCATCAGCCGATATCCTGACCAGCGCGGAGATCAACAATTCGCCAACTCGAGTCGTCGCTTGCTCGTCGCTTACAGTAAATCGATTTTCGTCATTCACGGTTGAACGCCCTTTGTAATTTCGTATTGTCGAGAAGGCAAGATTGGAGATTCGAGTCGTTACTCAGTGTATTCCAGTCTATTTGCCGAAAAAAGTATGTCATGCAGCATTTTCTTATCGATCACAGTTCTTAAGCACCACTTGCGACTGCGACTAAAGAAACGTGTTCCAGAATCTGTCAGGTATTCTGTCGTTTAACCCGCTGCCGAAGGCGAGGCACAGCACCGAATCGATCCTAGCCTCCGGCTTAAACGAAGGACTTTCTTTATGATTAAACGTAGCGCAAATTTGTTCCGTATCCCCCGGCGACTAAATCCTGTTCTATTTTGTCCGTTACAATGAAACGCAACTGAGGCGGCCCGATTCGAGGGAAAATCCTTAAGGAACGAAAATGCAGTTGAAAAGAACCATTTTGAGGCTCGGACTTATATTGACCTTGATCCTTTCCCAGCCAATCGCTGGACTTGCTCAAGAGGATTTGCAAACAGCGCGGCGAATTGTCTTTCTTGGCGACAGCATCACTTACAGCGGTGAGTACATCGCGATGGTTGAGGCTGCCCTTCGCGTCCAGGATCCCGATCGAGTTTTTGAATTCTTGGGCTTGGGCCTACCTAGTGAAACTGTGTCGGGGCTGTCAGAGCCCGGCCATGCCGGCGGAAAGTTCCCGCGACCAGACTTGCATGAACGATTGGAACGGTTGCTGGAAAAGACGAAGCCTGATTTAGTTATCGCTTGTTATGGAATGAACTGCGGGATCTACCATCCCTACTCTGACGATCGTTTTGAAGCCTATCGGGCAGGCATCCGACGCCTTCGCGACAAAGTCCAATCGGCTAACGCCAAACTTATCCTGTTAACACCGCCGGTCTTTGATCCGGTGCCGATATCAGCACAAACTTTGCCGGCTGGCGAAACTGTCTATCGCCAACCGTATCGTGGCTACAACCAAGTCCTCGACCTGTATGCGTCCTGGATCATGGCTGCTCAGACCGAGGGTTGGCAAGCAATCGATACGCACACGCCAATGAACGCTTTCCTGGCTGACAAACGCAAAACAGATCCGACGTTTACCGTTGCCCCCGACGGAGTTCATATGAATTCGGCGGGGCACTGGCTGGTGGCCCGGGAAATCATCCGTATGCTCGGTGTAAATCGCGTGGATACGTCAGCGGAAAACGTCGTCGACGGTTTTGCGGCGGTCGGCGAAATTGCGCCGATCCTAGAAAAAATCAAGACTCGGCAAAAAGTGTTGTCCGATTCGTGGTTGACCGAAGTCGGTCACTTGCGACCTGGAATGAGTAAGGGACGACCCGTCGCAGAAGCGACCGAGTTGGCGAAGAATCTGAACGCTGAAATCAAGGATCTTGCGAAAAAGATCTCGCCATTTCCTGGAACCCAAAGCGACTGGAATGGTTTTCGGCGGTTTGATTTCGATTGCGAGGGCGCGATGGCAACCGTGGTTGTGCCGGATCGTGTCGAACGAGGCAAGCCTTGGGTTTGGCATGGAGAGTTTTTTGGTCCATCCGGTAATTTCGTGGGTTTGTTAGAATTCTCCGCCAAGGAGAACGTTTATGCAAGACAAAGAACTTTACCAGCATATTCTTGGACTGAAC
>JBEBGH010000207.1:0-9521 GCA_040081565.1 Pirellulaceae bacterium | reverse complement strand
TCTTTAGTCTAGAGCCAACGGCCGACGACGCCGTCATGCTGAATGAAACGCAAACCATCACTACCACACCTGACGGTCAAACGCTGGTCAACGGGCTGCCTCGGGGACTGGGTGAGGGGCAAGGAAATTTGCATCCCGCGGGCTTCATCTCGCAACTGCCTGGTGGTGAAACTGCGACCGGGCCGTTAGGTCCCCTCGAATACTTGCGAACGATCCAGGGAAGTACGGTTGTGCGCTGGGTGTCCAAGGATCTCAAACTGCCCGATGGAACGAGCACCAAAGTCTTTTGGCAAAAGCCAACGTCAGGTCGCGAGATCATGCGGCCCGGTGAATCGCCGACGTTTGCAGGAATTCGTTCGGATAAGTTGTCCGATAAGATGAACTTCCTGTCGCTGATGCTCGCTCTCTTCTGTGGCACGGCCTCATTGCCACATATTTTGATTCGCTACTACACCGTGAAGGATGGCGCGGCCGCACGCAAAAGCACGATTGTCGGTATCGCCAGCATTGGTTTCTTTTACGTTCTCACATTGTTCATGGGCCTCGGGGCGATGACCAGCGGATCGCTCGATATCTCAAACTCGAACATGTCAGCGCCGCTGCTCGCGAAAGGGATCAACGAGTGGCTGTTTGCTTTGATTTCTGCCATTGCCTTCACGACAGTGCTGGGAACTGTCAGTGGTTTAATTCTCGCTTCAGCCGGGGCCGTCGCTCATGACTTGGTGGAAGGTGTGTTGGGGTTCAGGACGCCTGATGCCTCGAAAGTCCGGATCGCGAAAATGTCCTCGGTGGTGGTCGGCATTCTCGCAATTGTGCTGGGAATTCTGTTTGGCAAATTGAACGTCAACTATTTGGTTGGTTGGGCCTTCAGTATTGCCGCGTCCGCTAATCTGCCGGCTTTGTTGATGCTGTTGTTTTGGCCACGGACGACGCGGCTCGGAATTATTGCCAGCGTTCTGGTTGGAATGACAAGTTCGCTGGCTTGGATTCTCTGCAGTGCGGAGGCGTTTTCCAATGTCTATAACTTGCCTGCAACCAGCGCTCTAGTACCCTTCAGTCAACCGGGCCTGGTCACGATACCGCTTTCTTTTTTCGTGCTCATCATCGTTTCGTTGATGACGAAGCCGGAAATTCAATCGCAGCCAATGGGATCAGAGATCCGCTAAGAATCAGCCGCTAAGCCTGCGGCGGATTTGCAATGATTGGGTTCTCAGGCTTCTGCTCGGTTTGAGCAGCTACCTGAGTCTGCGTGAGCCGAACTGGCGCGGCCAGCGTCTTTTCCCAAAATTCACGGGCTCGGCGAACGGCGATTCCCAAGACAGAATTCGCCTCGTATACGTTGTCCGTCGATCCTGTTGTTGGTACGCCGGTGAACAGCTCGATGGCCTGATAGATATCATCGACGGCGTAAACATTGAACAGTCCAGCCGCCGTAGCTTCGACGACATCCGCCCGTAACATCAAGTTGCCGGCATTTGCCTTCGGAATCACAACCCCTTGTTTGCCGGTTAAACCAGCGTGCCGACAAACATCGAAGAACCCTTCGATCTTTTCGTTGACTCCCCCGATCGCCTGAATATGCCCATGTTGATCGATTGCCCCAGTCATCGCGAGATCTTGGCGAATCGCGATCCCAGTCAAAGCACTCAACATGCAGACCATTTCTGCGCCGCTGGCCGAATCACCATCGATGCCTCCGTAGCTCTGTTCAAAAGCCAAAGAAGCACTAAAGGAAAGCGGGTGGTTCGTTTGCAAAAGGTGCCGCAGCAAACCGCCGAGGATATGAAAGCCCTTGGTATGAATTGAACCGCTCATCCGTGCGGTCCCTTCAATATTGATCAATCCGGCAGTTCCTGGACCGATCGAAGCGGTGATGCGAGCGGGAAATCCATAAGTCAGCGGCCCCGATTGAATGACGGCCAAACCATTGATCTGCCCGACCACCGACCCGCTCGTCTGAATCATGATCGTGCCGGTGTCAACCAAGTCCTGAAAATTGCGCGAGGGCAGGCTTGCTCGCTGTTTCGTCCGCTTGATGACCAGTCGGACATCATCGGCGATCACGACCGTACGACCGTCTTTCTTCGCAAGAAATGCCGCCTCGCGGGCAATGTCGGCGATGCGACCAAATCGTGCGGTCAACTTTTTGTCTCGGGCGACAATGCGGGCGCCATGCTCGACTAACGCAGCGATCGCCGTGCGATGGAACGGCAACAAGTTTTCTTCCTTCGCGAGCCGTGCGACAACAATCGCGTATTGCATCGTTCCCTCGCTGTCCCGAGGGATCTGGTCTTCGAAGTCCGCCAAAACCTTGAACAATTCGCGAAAGTCCTGGTCGTAATAATCGAGTTGGTAAAACGTTTCAACGTCGCCAACCAGGATGACTCGCAAATCAACGGGAATAGGCTCCGGTTGAATCACAACATAAGGCCGCATCCATCCGGCCTCAGGCGGAACGATCTCCAGCTTGCGTGTTCGTAGCGTACGCATCAAGGCGCGGTAAGCACCTGGCTCGGCGACCAAATCCTCAACGTCCAACAGCAGAAAGCCATTGTCGGCATTCAAGATCGCTCCGCCGCGAATTCCTCGATAGTCGGAAATTGGAGTCTGATCGGCTTGGTACATGATGTCGACCGTCCCCAGCAGGTTCAGCAGACTGGGTACGACCTCTTCGACAACGGGAGCCAAATCGGAGTTGTCATTTTGCAAAATAATGTTGACGCCATACAAAGGCCACATTTCCAACTCTTCCGATTCAGGCGTCAGACGATTTTCAACGGCATCCGACACGACCTCGTCAACAAAGGCTTTGACTTCCGGGAAAGGGAAGTCCTCAATGATTCGGGTCGAAACGGGAGCCAGCAATTCGCGTGCAGCTGATTGCTTCAACGCCTCGATGTCGGTCTTGGCCTTGCGGAAATAATCGGAAATATCCCGGCCAACTCGATCAAGTTCCTTCTGGAACTCGGGCAATTTGGCTTCAAACGAATCCAAGGTTTCCTGTGGCGCTTTTCCTTGGGCAATCAGCGTTGCGAGTTGGTCTGGCGGCATGGGTTCGCCATTTACCAAAGGAAAGATTGCAGTCGTAGCCATCGGGCCCTGATTCAACGTGACCATCGCCAATCCGTTTTTTGCGAGTTCCATTTCCAGCGGACCCGAAAGCGCACGGATATCGTTTTGAATTTTTTCTTTCACCGCTTCGCGACGCGACAAATGCGGGTCGCTGTCGAGTGCTGTTCGAAGGCCGTCCTGGATGAAGTTACTTAACTCTTGCACCCGCCGACGAAACTCGGGAGCCGAACCGGCCGGTAGAGTGATCAATCGAGGACGGTCAGGTCTGGAAAAGTTGTTCACATAACAACGGTCTTTTTTTCGATCGGTTTTTGGTTGGTGTTCGCGAAAGAGCTGCCGAACCATTGTGATACGGCCCGTGCCACGCACCCCGCGGACATAGACATTTTGACCATGTGCCAAACATTCGATGCCGAAAAGCAAAGCCTGCTTCGCGGTCTCTTGTCCCACGACCGTATCCTGGATCTCCAATTCGGCGGTCGTTTCAAAAGCAAATATTGCTGGGTCGCAGGTCCAACGCAACTGTTGGGGAGATAGACGGAAATTGTCTGCAAAGGCCATGTTGAACTTTAGATAAGGACCCGTCGATTGTAGATGTACCACTCTAACATCAATACCAATAGAGCAAGACCTACGATCCACTTCCAGTATTCACTCACCGCCGGCAGCACATCGGTCTTGGCAGTGATTTGCTCAAAGCCGATATCCAAGGCCTCCCGCACAGCGATGTCGGTCTCGCGTTGGTCAAACAGATTAACTGCAAACAATTGGCGTTCTGGGCTTTCGGGAGTGGAGAACTCTCGAGGGTCAACCACGTAAACGCCTGAACTCTCCGTTTGCGAATAAAGGATATTATTGTTCTTGTCGCGGGCAACTTCCGTAACTTGTTTCGTTGGGGCGGTAACTGAAACCTTGGTGACAACGGGGGGAGGCCGCAGCCTGGCCATTTGCCCCGGAACAACATTCTCGCCCGACAAAAACCTGGCACCCCCCCCAAGTCCAACAACGACGTTTTGGATAAACAGCGGGAAGCTCAATTTGCTCGGCCAATCGGTGTTGACTTGAACTTCCCCACTTTCAGTCAACTCCGACATACCAAACGACATCACCAAATCCTGGAATCCGCCGCGCGGACCAATCGCCATGATGGAGCCATAGGTCGAATCCAGCAACGAGACCGTACCGGAAGGACCTTCAATTTTTCGTCCTTCCAGAATCAACAACGAGGTCAACTGTAGGGAATTGAGCAGCGGGTGGGTGCGCAAGTAATCGACAATCGGCGTGGGATACTGTTTCTCGCCCAACTTCCAGTCGGCACCTGGGGGCGAGTTGCCAACGAACATCGTGTTGCAGTTGGGCATCGTCTCCGGCTGACATTGATCGTAGATCACTAAATCGTATTCGCCGAGTGCCGACTTGCGACCGTATTCGGGATTTTTGAGATAATCGCGATTCTGAAATTCAATCGCAGCCATCCGTTGAATCGAATCAGTTTCCACGGCGAGACGAAAATAATCGTTTCCGGGAGTGACGATTAACAGTCGGGCCTTGCGCGGTGGGTTGACGACCGCGAAAGCCGTATTGTCTTGGGCCAAGGCATCTTTGGTGTCGATCTCCAGTCGAATACTGGTCGCTTTCGCCAAAGATTCGAACAACCCCGTCAGCGGAAAGCTGACACCCGACGTGCGGCCAGCGGGAATGCGGATCGATTTCTGCGCGTCAAACAAAACGTCTTCGACATACAAAGTCAAATCAACCGTCTGGTCCGTCGTCGAAGCGTTTCGCAATTGGGCGAATGCCTCACGTTTTTCGCTGACATTCGGGTCGTCATTGATTGAAAAGGCAGTGATGCCAACATTCACGGGAACGTCGAAGGAACCGATTGCATGATATTCGGGCTTGAGGTTGCCCATCGAGAAGTTGTCGACGTTTGGAAAACCACCATCGGAGTAAATCATCAACGTCGCTTCTTTGCCCGTTGCCAATTGTTGATAACCGTCCTCGGTGAGCGTGCGACCGGGGTTAGCCAAACCGGAGGCCGCAACCAAAGCCTCTTCGATATTGGTAGACCGCTGCGTCGGTTCGATCGCTTTGAGTTTTTGCTGCAGCAGACTTTTGCTCTTCGTGTAGGACTGAATGACCTCGGCTTGATTGGAAAAGGCGATGAGCATGGCCGAGTCTTCTGGCTTCATCCGCTTGATCATCGTCTCGATCTGCCGTTTGGCCTCGTCCAATCGTGTTCCCTGCTCGACATCCGTCGCCGACATGCTTGCCGATTTATCGACTAAAAAGATAAAACGATTCCCCTCAAGTGCGACTCCTTCGCAGCCGGGCCGCAAACAGGCCAAGCCAATAATGATCACCGTAAGGATTTGCAAAAACATCAACAAATTGTTTCGTAGCCGTTGCCACAAACTGTTGACGTGCATGTCCTCGAGAGCTTTTTTCCAAAGATACGTGCTCGGAACCTGAACCGGTCGCCGCCGCAATTTCAGAAAATAAAGCAACACGATGAGCGGGGGCACTGCTGCGATAGCCGCCCATCCCCAACCGCCCAAGGCATTGAGAAAGCTCATTTCACCAGCCCTCGTTGCCGCAAATAACGAGACACCAGACGATCCACTGGCCGATCAGTGCTGGTCATCATGTAGACGATTCCGCGCCGCGAGCAAAATTCCCGCGCCGATTCGATGAAAGTTGCCAAAGTCGCGCGGTAGCGATCGATCAATCGTTGGCTGACGCTGATTTCTGCAACATCGGAGTCTTCGCTATCGATTAGTCGCAAGTCGCCCGCTAAATCGGGCTCAATCTCCACAGGCGAAAGAACATGAATCAAGTAAATGTCGAGATCTTGCGCGATCAAATATCGCAACGCTTGATCGTAACCGTTCTTGTCCATCAGGTCAGTGATCAGGACGACAATGCCTTTCCCGGTGTTTCGCAAACAGAATGACTTGAGGCTTTGTTCCAACGACAAGTTTGCATTCGCCGGGAATGAATTGACATATTGCAACAGTCGCCAAAGACTCGCCCTGCCGCGCAACACAGGCGATTGGCGAGCGAGCTCCGAGCCCAGTGGCTCGATCTTTACCCGGTCGGCACGCACCAGACCAATGTAGCCGAGTGCTGCCGCCAACTGCTTCGCATAAAACAACTTGGTTGGCTCGCCGAAACTCATGCTCGCGCTACAATCGACGAGCGAATAAAAGTGCAGGTCTTCCTCTTCCAGAAAGAGCTTGAGAAAGAACTTGTCGAGCCGTGCGTACAAATTCCAGTCGAGAAATCGCAAATCGTCACCGGGAACGTAGTTGCGATAGTCGGCAAACTCCACGCTTTGACCCTTGCGGCGACTGCGACGTTCGCCCTTCATCCGCCCGCGAAAGATCTTACGGCTGACCAGCTCCAACCGCTCCAGTTGGGCGAGCATCTGCGGGCTGAGCAGCATTTCGGGCGAATTTGAACTCATACAATTGGTGACCGGAAAGACTGGTGGGAAACTTGCGAAATTTACTCAGGCTTTTGCGGCACGACATTGAGAATGTCCACCAAAACTTGGTCTGTTGAAATTCCTTCGGCTAGGGCCTCGAAATTCAGGATCACGCGATGCCGCAAGGCCGGCAGGTAAACGCGTCGGACATCCTCGAAACTGACATTAAACCGACCCTCCAACAACGCCCGGACCTTGGCCGCCAACGCCATCGTCTGTGCGCCGCGGGGGCTGCTGCCCCAGCGCAAGTACTTGTTGGTCTTGTCCACGGCCAGGGGGCCGTTCGGATGGGTCGCCATGGTCAGACGCACGATGTAGTCCCGAAGATGGTCGGCCAGAATCACCTGCCGAATCAGCCGTTGCCAAGTCAAAATTTCTTCACCATCCATCACCCGCGAGGTCTCAATCTTGATGCCCTTCGTGGTCCGGTCAATGATCGTCGCCAGCTCATCGCGCGTCGAGTAATCGACTACGAGCTTGAAGAGGAACCGGTCGAGTTGAGCCTCGGGCAACGGATAAGTGCCTTCTTGTTCGATCGGGTTTTGCGTGGCCATGACGAAGAACGGCTTCTTCAATTCAAATCGTTGCCCGCCAACGGTTACCGTGCCTTCCTGCATCGTTTCCAGCAAGGCCGATTGAGTCTTTGGCGTCGCGCGATTGATTTCGTCCGCCAAGCAGATTTGAGTGAAGATCGGTCCTTTTTGAAACTCGAAATGCCGCCGGCCCTCCGGAGTTTCCACAATCATGTTCGTGCCGAGGATATCCGCGGGCATCAAGTCTGGCGTGAACTGAATTCGGTTGAAGTCCAGATTAAGAGCTTCGGCCAGCGTCTTGACCAACAGCGTCTTGCCGAGTCCTGGGGCTCCTTCTAGCAGGCAATGGCCGCCGATCATTAATGAAGTCAACACGCCGTGAACGATCTCGTCATGCCCGACGATAACCTTGCCGATTTCATTCTTGACGGCTTGGTACCGCGAGCGAAACTGCTCGGCTTGCTGGTTAAGCGTATCTTCAGTCATCGATTGCATCCTCAGTGTTCTTTAAAGCCAAATTCGGCGGGATAAATTGTTTTCGCCAGGTCTTTGATTATGACGCAGCACGGGTCGAGACATTGTGCCATTAAACAACGACACATTCCAGTTGGCAGAACGAATTGGACTGCAGATGATTTTGGAATGAAAAAGCGGTCGGACTTGAGTTGATCGATCTACGATTGGCAAACAGGGCTATTTGACGGATTGGATTCGCTTCAAACTTGCAAGAATCGGGCCAGTATTTTGCAATGCCGACGTCTACAAGAACTCCGTTTGAAACGCTAAAATTTCGGTCGAAAAATCATCGACACTTCCGTTCGACCCTCAACCTTCCAATCAAACCATGCTGGCCAAACTTAAGACTTTTTCGTTGGTGGGTATCGAGGCAGAGCCCGTCGAGGTCGAAGTCGACGTGTCGCCTGTGGCCATGCCCAAAACAATTTTGGTGGGGCTCCCGGAGGCTGCCGTTCGCGAGAGCACGCATCGAGTTAGTCGAGCTCTCATCAATTCCGGATTCGAGCGACCCGCCGACCGCGTAGTGATCAATTTGGCTCCCGCCGAGTTGCCGAAACAAGCGGCTTCGTTTGACCTCCCGATGTCGCTCGGCATTCTGGCCGCCAGCGGCCAAATCACTTCGGACAAGTTTGAACATTACGCAGTCGTCGGCGAGTTGGCTCTGGAAGGGCACACACGTCCGGCGAAGGGAGTGTTGTCGATGGCGATTGCCGCGGCTGCCCAAGGTTTGCGCGGCATCGTGGTGCCCCGTGAAAATGCCGGCGAGGCGGCCGTGGTTCTAGATCTCGAAGTGATCGCGGTTGAAAGCCTCACCCAAGCGGTGGGGTTCTTCATCGGCGAACTCGAGATCGAACCGACCCCATCGCGGTTGCAAGAGATCTTCGAGGAGTTTGCCCGCTACGAAGAAGACTTTTCCGATGTGCGTGGACAAGAATTGGCGAAACGCGCGATCACGATCGCCGCTTCCGGCGCGCACAACATTCTGATGCTGGGACCACCGGGTTCAGGGAAAACAATGTTGTCGAAGCGAATCCCAACCGTGTTGCCGACGCTCACGCCCGCGGAGTCGATCGAGACAACCCGGGTTTACAGCGCTCTCGGACGTTTGAAGCCGGGGCAACCGCTCATGGCCCGCCGCCCCTTTCGCTCGCCGCATCACACCATCAGTGAGGCCGGCCTTGTTGGCGGCGGAAGTACACCGACTCCCGGTGAAATCAGTATGGCCCACAACGGAGTTTTGTTTCTGGACGAGCTGCCCGAATTCAATCGGCGAACGTTGGAGGTGCTGCGGCAACCGCTTGAGGATCGCGTGGTGACGATCAGCCGAGCGCTCAATTCAACTACTTTCCCGGCGAACTTCATGTTGGTGGCGGCCCTAAACCCCTGCCCTTGCGGCTACCGCACTGACCCGCGCCGGGAATGTAGTTGTACACCACCACAAATCGAACGTTACATGAGCAAGATTTCCGGACCGCTGCTTGACCGAATCGATTTGCACGTCGAGGTCCCTGCCGCCGAATACAAGGAACTCGCGTCTTCAATCCCCGGAACCAGCAGCGCGTCAATCCGCGATCAAGTCCTCCGCGCTCGCGAACGCCAGGCGCTGCGATTTAGCGGCTTGAGAATTTTGTATAACTCGCAAATGAGCAGCAAACAACTGCGCGACTTCTGCAAACTGGATGACATGGGCATGAATTTAATGAAGGCGAGTGTCAATGAAATGGGACTGTCCGCGCGAGCACACGACAAAGTCCTACGCGTTTCCCGCACCATCGCTGACCTGGACGATTCCGAAACAATCAAACTGGAACACCTCAGCGAAGCCGTCAACTACCGCCAACTCGACCGCCAAATCTGGCAATAGTTGCGATGCTATCCGCTTTTGAACTTTCGAATGATGAAATAGCTATTCC
>JBEBGH010000549.1:0-2473 GCA_040081565.1 Pirellulaceae bacterium | reverse complement strand
AATCGCAGGCAGCTCCTCGGTTGCTGCAAGAGCAACAAGAGGACAAAGAGAAAAAGGCGGACGCGCCTCAGGAAGAAGAGCCAACGACGCCGGAAGGCAAATTGGAAGCTTGGACGAAAGCTTATGCCGAGCAAAATGCTGAGTTTCAAAAAGCAGCGCGCGCGGCAAAAACGCCAGAAGAGCGCCGTGAAGTAAGCAAGCTGATGCCGAAGCCGCAAGAGTTTGCCGAGAAGTTCAAGAAATTGGCCGACGAGAATCCCAAATCCGAAGTCGGGCTCAAGGCCTTGATCTGGATCGCTCAAAATGTTCGCGGAGGCGCGGCGTCCACCGAAGCAATCGCTCAGGTTCTCGCCGATTATCCAGAGGCGAAAGAAATCGAAAGCGTTGTCCCGATGCTGGCGATGGGTAATCCTTCACCAGACACCGAAGCCACGCTGCAGCAGATCATCGAAAAATCGCCTCACGAAGCTGTCAAAGCCAAGGCAACTTATGCACTGGCCAGTGCCTTGAAACGAATCGTCGATCTCAACGGCCGGTTAGCCAGCGACGAAAAAATGGCAGAAACCTTCGCTAAACAAATGGGCGAAAAGACGATGGAATACGTGACCAAAGTGGGCACGGACACCACACGCATCGAGGAACTGTATCAGAAAATAGTTGACGAATACCCTGATGTTGAAATGGGTCGCCGCACCTTGGGCAAGATCGCCTCAGGCGCGTTGTTTGAAATGCGAAATCTGGCAATCGGAAAAATCGCTCCAGAAATCGTGGGCAAAGACTTCGATGAAGTTGAGTTCAAGCTTAGCGACTACCGCGGCAAGGTCGTGGTGATCGATTTTTGGGGTGACTGGTGAGGCCCTTGCCGGGCCATGTACCCTCACGAGCGGTCGCTCGTAAAACAACTTTCTGACAAACCTTTTGCCTTGCTTGGCATCAACAGCGACAGTGACTTGGATTCGATCCGCAAGATCGTTGCCGAGAAAAACATCAGCTGGCGCAGCTTCTGGAATGGCCCCGAGGGAACCAGCGGTCCAATTTCGACCGAGTGGAACGTAAGCGGTTGGCCAACGATCTATGTCCTCGACGCGGAAGGACGGATTCGTTTCAAGAACGTTCGTGGCGAAGCCATGGACAAGGCGCTCGAAACGCTGTTCGACGAAATGAAAGTCGAAGTGAAGATCGTTCACGACGAAGAAGAAATGGAAGCTGAAGCGGCCAAGGATTCAGGCAAGCTGAAGCCGGCAGAAAAAGCCGACAAGAAGAAGTCTGACGAAAAGCCAGACAGCAAAAAGAAGGACGATAAATAGTCGTTCGATGAATTTCTTCAAAAACGGAAACCCCTGGTGCTCTGTGCACGAGGGGTTTTTTGTTTTGGCGACAATTTGGTGGCAGTTGAAATGCGAGCAACCAGTCCGTATCGTTTAGTGAATAACACTCATACTCAATCAGGAACTATCGAGATGTCAACCAAGAACGAAATTACCAGCGCTGTGCGGGATCAGTATGCGGCTACGGCCCGAAGTGGTTTGTCCAACGACAGCGAGGCAGTTCGTTCGGTAGCCGCCGCATTTGGATATTCTGCTGAGGAGTTGGCTTCCCTGCCGGCTGAGGCCAACATGGGATTGTCGTGTGGGAATCCGGTGGCACTGGCTTCGTTGCGTCCGGGCGAAGTTGTAGTGGACTTGGGCTGCGGCGGCGGGATGGATGTTTTTCTGGCTGCCAAAAAAGTTGGTTCATCAGGCCGGGTCATTGGAATCGACATGACGGAGGACATGCTTGCTCGTGCTCGCACCGCTGCCGAACGGCACAACGTCACGAATGTCGAATTTCACCTCGCAGAAATTACCAAGCTGCCATTGCCGGACAACTCCGTGGACTGCATCATCAGCAACTGTGTGATTAACTTGGTCGCCGACAAAGATTCAGCGTTTCGGGAAATGTGGCGCGTTCTTAAGCCAGGTGGACGCGTCGCCCTCAGCGATATCGCCTTGAAAAAAACGTTGCCGCCCGAAATTAAGGCCAGCATTGAAGCCTACGTGGGCTGTATCTCCGGTGCGATTTTGATTCACGACTATCGAAGCAAATTGGAAGCGGCGAACTTTGATTCTGTCGTGATCACCGACACGAGAGCCAACCTCAACGTCTACGCTGAAGCGGGCGTGACGGACACGGTCGGTTGTTGTACTGCACCGTCCCATAATCTGACCTCTCTTGGGACAGCTGGAGAGCAACCTACAAATTCACTGGGCCAATTGTCCCAAAAGGGGTCTGACCCTCTCTGCCTTTCCCAGGGTCTGACCCCTTTTGGGACAACTGGAGAGCAACCCGCAAATTCACTGGGCCAATTATCGGTCACTTCGACCGGTTGCTGTGATTCAACCGCTTCGGCAACCGCCAGTGATTGCTGCGGATCTACGGCGCCAAGCGACACAGCCTTCCACGAGCAACTCGGTTCGGTGCTCAAGAATTTCGA
>JBEBGH010000206.1:0-9556 GCA_040081565.1 Pirellulaceae bacterium | reverse complement strand
TCGCAACTGGATGTTGGATGCCGGTCTGGAGAATATCCAGTTCGCATATCTCCCATCGGCACCGCATTTGTGGGGATTGGTCTTGGGCCAAAAGCCCCGCTAAGTTGCCGACGATTTAAGAGTCGAGAAACGAGAGTCGATCAATGAGTGCCTGAGCATTGGCGTGCGATTTTTCTTTCCAGAGGCTGGAAATCAAGGGCGGCAGATCACTCGATTCAAATAACTGATTCGGGATGCACGCAAAAATTCCTTCGACGATGCGTCGGTTAAGCTCCGGGTTTGCGCTCCATTTTTTGCATTGATGGGCAAATGTTTTTTCAGCAGCAGCCAGCCAGGTGTGCACGCGTTGATCCGACAAGCTCAGATCGCCCAAATTGTTCTCGCGGGAGAAGTCGTCGTGCCGCTTCGAGTCAAAGGAAAAATTCCGGCCAATTTCCTGGCTGGGTAACAGCCCCAAAAACAAGTCAGTCCATTTCTCCACACTGCGTCTTAATTGATTGATGCGGTCAAAGACCAGTTCATTTTCTCCGCGCGATCGCAGCAGGAGCCGAGTCACTCGATTTCGCGCCTCCATATGGCTAATAAAAATGCTGTGGGCCAGCGGCGAGAATTCTTTTATGCCTAAGTGTAGATCGAATGAAACGATGACAGCTGACCACACACGCGTGAGTGATTCTGAAACGACGACTTCTTCCAGGATGATCTCTAACGCGGGCCAGGGATTGAAGTCTCGAATGCCCGATTCCAGATCGCGCTCAAACGTCTTCAAAGCGGTGTTCCAGCGAGTGGTTCGCGTCTTCATGCTTAACCAGTACGTTTCGAGCAAGACGTTTTCGGTTTGGTCGATGGTGCCGATGATGGATTCGGCATTCGCGGCGATCCAGCCAGCGACTTCTAATTGTTGACGTGCGTGCATATTTTTGAGCGGCAGTTGGAAAAGGGGCGATGTTTCGAGAAAGAATTCGCCGACTCGCTAAGTCGGAGGTAGCGAGTCGGCGAGCGTTTTGGTTATGCAGGAGGTGAAAGGCAAGTGCCGGGCCAAACATCAAAACGATGCCAAGATCGTGCAAAACGGCGGAAAACAGCGATTTAGGTGCGGCAGGCGTTTTTTTATGGGCACAAATCGCCACTTCAAGTGTTGCCAATAATCAACACCTGTTGTGCAAACACAATGAGAGAGTCGGCAAAAACGACTGGGACAAGAAAGCTTTAATGGGTAGGCAACCCACATCCGCACAGACCGCGAAAGCTGCGCGTTATAGTGCTCGAACGAAAAATCACCAGAGACGGATCGTTTTAGAGAAGATCGTCCAATGTAGACCAAACCACGTCGTTGCGAGTGTGCAGGCGTTTCGCCAAGTCCTGACAATCCGCTCGCTTTTCAAGCAATCGACTGGCAACGGTTGCCAAGTCCACGTTTTCCGTTTCACCGATAATGACCAGGTTTCCGCAGGTGAGGCGCTCAGCTCCTACCTTAACTCCTGCAGAACGACTGATCGAATCGGCGACCATCAGTGTGGGGGCGGATTCGGGCAACGCCACCAGCAACCGAGCCGCCCCACCGCATTCGTCGAGCATGGGTTTTGATTTCTCGATCAAAATGTCGATTTGGTGAGCCACGGCGTTGTTGTCAACCGCGGCAGCGTCGATTAGCAGTTTATCGATATTCAAGTTCTTCCCAAACGACACAATTTCTTGCTGGGCAAACCGACCAATATCCTCGAACAGCGAGTTGAGGTTAATTGAGTCGTTCACCATGATTTCGCGAAACGAACCGAGCGGACTGACACAGTTGTGATAGAAGCGAAGTTCCGTTGCGTTCACAATTTGGTCGAAGCCCTCGATGATTTCATGAATGATCAGGCGGTCAATTCCAAAAGTCCGATTTTCAATGACCGAGAGGGGAATTTCCGCCAATGAATTGCGGCTATTGCTGGCCAACTGAATCCGCGACCGTTCGACCAATTCAATTTCTGAATTTACATGGCGAGTCAAGACTCGGCAGGCCAAACCCATGGCTTCGAGTTGCATGGCATTGCGCAGGACCGCGGCGAATTGTTGAAACAGGTCTCGCAGGACGACGCCTTTATGTTGTTTGCTCTTCGGCGCGTCAACGGCCATCAAAATCGATTTTTCCAAACGATCGGCCTTGGCCAGCAGCTCGTTGGCTTCAGCGGTGCTCCTGTCCATGACCTCCTTGAGTTTGTCCAGGAAAGCCCGCGAAATGGCCCGAAATGACTTGTAGGAAAATCGTTGACTTTGAAATGTTTTTTGAAACTGCGTTGAAACAATTTGACGGAATGCCTCAAGTTCGCTGGCGGCATCCTGCACGAGAATTTCAGGCAAACTGACTTTTTTGGCCGACATGATCGAGGTAGAGAGTTCATGTTCGGCGATTCGCTTGGGATAAAACACTCTCAGCTTTTGAACCGCCTCAATTGCATTTGCAGGCGTCGTTGTTTCCAGCGATCCAATGGAATCCAGAACGCTATCGATAACGGACAACGGGATATTCGACTCCAAATTATTTTCGAGTTGCTGGCTGACCGAATCGAAGGGCAATACGCTCAACGCTGTTGGAGCACTATGCAACGAATCGGGATGAGGATCTTTTTCGCCGAGCCAACGTTGGACAATTGCCTTCGTTACCGCCAATTTCAGTCGCGCGCTATTTTCTAAAGTGATCCCATTGCTAGAGACACCGAACGATCGCAGTTTGAACGAATCTAAATCGCTGTTCAATTCCCGGCAGGAATCGAAGAAGCTGCCGGCCCGGGTGAAGGTGTTCGCGAAGATATACTCGGCGACTTGATCAACGTGATCATCCCATTCGCTGGCAGAAAGGTTTTCGCCAAAGTTCAGGAAGTAAGGATGATCGATCGGAAATTCGTCTTGAATGGGGGGAATCCCGATGGAGCTTTCTCCCGGAAATCCATATTGCGTATAATGACGTAACTCAGTCAGAAAGGCCATCGAATTAGCCATGCTGAGACCGGGGTCACATTCTCGCGAGTTGGAACCGTGAATCAAAATTCCATTGACGCAATCGGTTGGCAGGCCAACCTGATTGAGCAGTAGTTTGACGGTATAAGCCAGATCGAGGGTCATTCCGCTGCCGATGCCCCCGGAGATCGACGAGACAATGAAGACTCGGATGCTGCCTTTCTTGAAATCCTTGCCCATACTTTCCGCGGATGCGGCCAGGGCCTCGGTTGATACAAGTTTAGACGATTTGTCTTCAAGGCAATTCCAAAGTTCGTCGTAGTTGTCGATTAAGGCCAATCTTCCGAGCGGTCGAATCCCTTCGGTTTGCAATGATTTAGGCACGTTATAGATCCAACGACGATTCAACCAGTTCGAATGAAATTTGGAACGGTTGCGATAGTCCTCTGGTTTTCGCAAGGGTAACGCGAGACCTTCATGATAGGACAGCGATTCGCCTGTTCCTTCACCAACAGATGAGGCAATGTTGTTTCGGTCCGAGTCCAAGCAGAGGATTTGAACAGCCGGAATGTTGGACGTCGGCAGGCTGCTGTTCATTTTCTGCTTCAATCGTTGCAGAATGCGACTAGCGGTTGCACCAACTCCCAGGATCAATGTAGGCGTCAGCTCGTCAGCCAGCTCTCGGTACTCCGGCGCATCGACCAATTCCGATTTTGAGCGTTTGATCCCGAAGGCATTTTCGGACAAGACAATCGTCTGATCGTTCGTTTGGACACGGGCAATGACCTTCAGATCGGTCGAGTCGGTATCATCCTTCGGGCGAATTCGTGCGGAAGTGAAATTGCGTTTCTTTTCCCGATGGAGACTTCGTTGATGGTTTAAATCGTTGACAAAGTCCATGCAGGATGTGTAACGCAATTCGGGGTTCTTCGAGAGTGCTCGCAACATTGCCGGATGATCACTCTTGATGATCCGAGACAGGTTGGGACGAGCGTTCATGTGTTGCGCAGCAAGCTGTGCGGGCGTCTTGCCATCGAAGCATCGTTCCCCCGTCAACATTTCATAATAAACCATTGCCAAGCTGTATTGATCGCTGAACAGGCTTGGGCGGCCATCAAACAGTTCGGGGGAGGCGTAGGCGGGAGTCAAACCATTCATCAGCGATTGTGTAACGTCTTGTAGGCTTTTGACCAGGCCGAAGTCGGCCAATTTCGCATGTCTACCGACTAACAAAATATTTTCAGGTTTGATATCAAGGTGCTGTAGGCCATGTTCCAGCGACAAGAAGTCGAGGGCTTCAGCGGCTTGACTGAGGAATTGAATCAAGTCTTCACGCGGAATCCCGATTGCGCCCTTCGCGGCATATTCGTTGTACAAATCGGCGAGGGACTTATCAGCAAGTTCCGTAATGACAATCAAATGATCGTCAACCACTTCGATGCGTTCAAGAGACAATAGAAAGGGATGCCGAAGCTGCTTGATTTTGTCGAGGGCCTTTAATTCGACCTGGGCTTTTTTCTCGTCGTGGAAGCCGTACAGAATCTTTACGGCCTTCAGCAATCCACCCGGCGCCTCGGCTTTCCAGACTTCGCCGTAGCCACCTGCTCCCAGGCGTTCCACAATTTTGTAGCCCAGAACATTGTCAGATTTAAAGGGATTGGAGGTGGTAGTCACGTTTCATACCGCGAAAAATAATGGAAGTTCAACCCAAAAGCATAGGTTGAAGAAAACGAAATTCGTCGACTCCCGTTTTTTTCTGAACACTTATAGCCACTCGCCGTCGCCACAGACGGATCAATTAACCCAACCGGCGCAGCCGGAAGAACCCAGAAAGATTCGGCGCTGAAGAGCTTAGGCAGAGACTAGGATTTGCTGCTGAGCACGGACGTGAAATAACTCTTGATGACGCGATCGATGTAGTCCTCGCGCATTTCGAAATCCAAATCGTGATAGTTGCAGAAATTTCGGATTTGGGACAACAAGTCGCGCGGTTGACAACGGCGCAAGCGACGTTGTCGCGGAACGTAATGTTTCTCGATCAGGTAGGTGACGGCTTCTGGGCGGAAGGGAAATCCCATCTTTTCGGCATAAATCTGAAACAGTTTGTTGAATTCTTCTGGCGAAGGGTCTTTCACGTGAATCTTGTACGGAATTCGGCGCAAAAAGGCTTCGTCCACCAAGTCCGTAGGTTCCAGATTCGTTGAAAAAATGATCAATTGCTCGAAAGGAACTTGAATTTTCTTGCCAGTCGACAGAGTCAAGTAATCAATTCGGTTTTCCAAAGGGATAATCCAGCGGTTCAGCAATTCGCGAGGCTCGATACGTTGCCGTCCGAAGTCGTCGATCAACAGGCTGCCGCAATTACTCTTCAGCTGCAGCGGGGCCTCGCTGACTTTGCTGTTCGCGTCGAAACGGATTTCCAACGAGTCCATCGTCAACTCGCCACCCACAACGACGGTTGGTCGGCGAATGCGAATCCAGCGTTTGTCATGCGAGGCTAGTCCGATTGCAGCTTCATCGTCTGCATTCGGAGCGTGATGATAGGCGGCATCGTAAAGTTTGACGATTTGCCCATCCTCATAAATGGCGAAGGGAATCCAGACTTCTTGACCAAAACACTGAGTAATTCGTTGGGCCAATGTTGATTTGCCGTTGCCGGGCTCTCCATACAGGAACATTCCTGCGCCAGAGTTGATAGCCGGTCCTAAATCGTCAAACAGGTCTTCATTGATCGAAATATCGCGAAACGCTTTTTTCAACTCGCTGGCTTTGGGTTTTTCATTGCGAATGGTCTGGGCTTCCACAGACAGCACATAGTCCATCAGGGGCACTGGGGCCGGTCCCACGTAGGCACATTGGCGCATCGCCTCTTGGGCTCGATCTCGTCCTGATTCACTCAAAACATAGTAGTAATCATTCAGCGGTGCCGAACCGCGGTGCACAATCATTTGTCGTGAGCGCAGATTTTGAAGGACATCTTCCAACACATTAAAATTAAAACAAATATCGTTCGCCAATTGGCGTCCACTGCTTTGGCCAATAACCAGGAGTCGTTTGAGCACCAAGCCCTCGACCAGGCTCTGGGGAATACCACAATCGCCCAGCGATAACGGTTCATTGGGACGAAAGTTTTCGTCCATCATGATGGCGGCCAGCAGACTACTGCCGAGCGAAGAGGTTTGTTCCGTTTGCATGGTAATCACTCATTGAAAAGGAGAACGCGTGCCAGTCCGCCGTTGTTCAAAGGCGATTGCACACGCAAAACTATAGCTTTGGCAATTGGCAGCGGATCAAAAAATCCGAGGTTTTACCAAACGGACGGTATCGTCCGCACATCCGGCAGCATCGATTCAATCGCGCTCATTTCCCACCTCTGCGTCGCAAATTTACTCGACAATTGCCTACGACGACCTACCTATTTGAAGCACGAATTTCCCGGATAGAGCAATATGAAAATTGAAAACTTCGAAAAAACCAAGAACAACATCTGGAAATTGACCGGTCAGACCTCGGACAATGATCGGGTTCAACATGTGTCAATCAACAACGACATTTTCACTGTTGGTCGCAGCACCTCGGCAAACCTGTGCCTGCCCGTTTCGTCCGTTTCCAGCAAACATGCGGAGTTCAGCTTGCGAAACGGCCGCCTGTTTCTGCGGGATCTCTCCAGCACCAATGGAACGTATTTGAACGGCGACAAAATCACCGGTGAGATTGAAGTTCGATCCAGCGATCTCATTCAGTTTGCAACCCTGATTTTTCGAGTTGGCCGACAAGGAGCTGATTCAGAAAACCAGACAGTCCAGGAAGCTTCGGAAGACCGAGCTCTGGCGATGATGCAGTTCGACCGATTAATCAATGATGGAAACCTGTGTCCTTACTTTCAACCGATTGTTCGTTTGAGCAGCCGAGAACTAGTCGGCTACGAAGTGCTGGGCCGCAGTCGCTTGTTCGGACTACAAATGCCCAACGAGATGTTCCATGCGGCGTCGCAGCTCAATCTGGAATCTGAACTCAGCGAAGTATTCCGCATGCGGGGAATTCAGGTCGCTCGAGGCTTCCCACAACCCATCAACATATTTGTCAACACACATCCCAAGGAACTGGGGCATGGTCGACTCTACAAGTCGTTGATCGAATTGCGAGAATCAGCTCCCGAACAACTAATCACGTTGGAAATTCATGAGGCCGCCAGTACCAATTTGATCATGATGCGCGAACTAAGCGCTATTCTTCGTGATCTGCAAATCAGACTCGCCTTTGATGATTTTGGTGTCGGTCAAGCTCGCCTGATCGAACTGGCGGAAGTTCGGCCGGACTTTTTGAAATTTGACATGAAGCTGACGAAAGACATCAATCAGGCGTCCAAAGCCCATCAAGAGGTTGTCGGACTCTTTGCGAAAATGGTCAATGATTTGGGAATTCAAACGCTCGCCGAAGGTGTCGAAACCCAAGAATGCCATGACTTGCTGGTCGAGATGGGGTTTGCTTTGGGCCAAGGGTTCTTCTACGGATGCCCGGAGTCCATTTCGAAACTGGTCAGATCCAAAGACGCCGAGGCTGGGTTCTCGAGCTAGTTCGCAACCAGCCGAACGGTGACGTACAACCAGAAAACGCCAAAAGGCCGCAGGATTCTCGCAATTCTGCGGCCTTAACCATTTCGTGAGTTCTTGCTAGAATGAGTCCCTCAAATTCAAGTTTCCAAACGATCATTCGGAAGGCCTGCTTGGTCGGGCTGGTGATGGGTAGAAGGCAAAGTCATGGCAAAGTCAAAAAAGAAATTGGAAGTCGTTCATCTCGTGTGCGAGGAAACCGGCGACTACAACTACACGCTCCGCAAGAAATCGGGCGGTGAAAAACTGAAACTGAAGAAGTTTTGCCCACGCTTGCGTAAACACACCATTCATGTGGAAAAGAAAAAGTAAGTTCCGCAAGCAGACGCAGGACGGACCATTTGCCGTTCGCAAAAATCTGAAAAGATGCCGATTTGATTCGGCGTCTTTTTTTTTGCCCTGAAAAGCAATCGAAACCGCTCGCTCGATTGCGAACTCAAGGGTGATCTGCCAGACTATTTTCTTCGTTAATTCGGTGTGGCGAAACAGGATGGTAATCAATGGCCAAGCGTTGGACGGTTCGAGCTAACGACCGACATCTGGTTCGACAGATCTGCGAGGCTCATCAGGTCTCGCCGATTGTCGCGCAAATTCTTGCGAGCCGTGAGGTCACCAGTGCCGAGCACCTCAGTTCCTTCTTCGATTCCAGGATGACTTTGTTACGACCGCCGCAGCGGTTGCCCGGAATGGGTGCCGCGGTTGACACGATTCTCGAAGCCATCCGTAGTAAAAAGCAAATTGTCATCTATGGCGATTACGACTGCGATGGAATGACCGCTTCTGCCATCCTGTTACGGTGCATTGGCAAGTTAGGCGGCAGCGTTTCATATTTCGTCCCCAATCGGTTGGATGACGGTTACGGCCTGAATTCCGAACAAATACGGAAGCTTGCTGCTACCGGCGCTCAATTGATTGTGACGGTTGACTGTGGAGTCGCCAGCGTTAAGGAGGCACTGGTTGCTCAGGAGTTGGGCGTGGAGCTTGTGATTACCGATCACCACTTGCCAGGCGTTGGGTTGCCGGTTGCCGCTGCAATTGTCCATCCGGGATTGCCGGGAGGGGGATATCCGTTTGCAGGGCTTTGTGGGGCCGGCGTTGCCTTCAAATTGGCGTGGGCATTGTGTCAGGAACATTGTCAATCGGAGAAATTGCCGGAACCGCTCCGCGAAATGTTGTTTTCTTTAATGAGCCTGGCAGCAATTGGCACGGTCGCCGATGTTGTGCCGTTGGTGGATGAAAACCGGATCCTGGTTCGACACGGACTCAAGTTATTGAAAACTCACGCTCCACTTGGCCTGAAGTTCTTGATGCGATTTTTGAAGGTAAATGAGAAGGCGGAATACAGTTCTGAAAACATTGGCTTTGGGATTGGCCCACGATTGAATGCCGCCGGTCGACTGGGGCAGGCTCGGCTGGGTGTTGAACTGTTGACTTGTGAGGACCCCGATCGGTGCGAGAAATTGGCGGACTACATTGAGAACCTCAACAAAGAGCGAGACAAGTTGGAACGTTCCATCATCCTCGCCGCGAACAAGCAACTTCAAGATCAATTCGATCCGTCGCGAGAGGCGGCAATCGTGCTCGCCGATCCTGGGTGGCATCAAGGTGTCATCGGAATCGTCGCCGGTCGCATTGCCGAAAAGCACAATCGTCCCACGATCATTCTTCGAAACGATTCACTTTCATCACCGCATGCGACGGGTTCCGCTCGTTCGGTGCCGGGGTTCAACCTGTTTGATGCGTTAGCCGCATGCCATCAGCACTTGATTGGCTTTGGGGGCCATGCTGCTGCCGCCGGACTTACCATTCGGCATGACTCGATCGCCGCGTTTCGAGAAGAGTTTTGCGACTATGCCTCGCGTCATATTTCGGCGGACCAACGTACTCCGGAATTGTTGATCGATGCCGAAGTCGCGTTGTGTGAACTCAACCTGCAAACTGTCCGCAGCATTGAGGCCATGGCTCCCTTTGGGCATGGAAATCCAAGGCCAATACTGAGC
>JBEBGH010000205.1:0-9576 GCA_040081565.1 Pirellulaceae bacterium | reverse complement strand
AAGCTGCCATTGGTGTATTCGCTGCGTATGCGAAAGCCTAACGATTGACCTGAAGATTCCTCGCTGTCGTCGGTGTTCGCTTCAAGGGTTTTTCTTGTTTTTCCGCCGGTTGTTGTGAAAAATTGGCCATTCGATGCCACGCGCCCTTAACACTTGCCAGTTATGGCACGATGATTGCATTAAAGAAGTGTCAATCAGCTGGTGCCTTTTGTATGCGGAAACCAAAAGTCTGCAAAAAACGCTGAAAAACCAAGCATTTCGGCACCGAACTTGGCTTTAAAAAGAAGGTAGTAAGTTACGATGATGGTCAAAATGACGACACAACGTTTCAAAATTGCGACATTTGCCAGCTTTGGGCTGGTCGCTTGCGCGGTCTCGATGGCAGTTCAAGATCCATCGATCTTGGTCCAAGACCCGGTGATTGTCCCACAACAAGAAGTCCAAAAACCAGCAACACCTCCTGTTGAGGCCCCGTTGCCGGCTCCGGTGGAGCAAGAAGAAATTGATCTGTTGATGCGAGCTCCGTTGCATGAGGCTTTCGCGGAAGTTCCGCAAACCACTCCGACGCCGAATCCTGTTGTCGCCCGTAAGCCGCCAAAGGATATTGAAGAGTTGCCTCCCGAATACAAACCTGAAGGCGAAAACGTCGTTTGGATTCCCGGCTATTGGGCGTGGGATGAAGAGCGCAACGACTTCATTTGGATCAGCGGTGTATGGCGAGACACTCCGCCAGGACAACGCTGGGTTCCAGGATATTGGAATGAAGAAGCCAACGGCTTCCGCTGGGTAACTGGTTTTTGGAATGCCGCTGAAACGCAAGAGTTGACGTACTTGCCGCAGCCCCCTGCCCCATTGGAAATTGGGCCGACCATGCAGGCTCCTTCCGAAGACTATTACTATGCTCCTGGTTGCTGGGTCTACAACGATTCACGTTACATGTGGCGTCCTGGCTATTACGCCCCTTATGTTGAGGACATCGTCTGGATTCCCCCGACCTACATTTGGACCCCAAGTGGCTATGTATTCCGCCCCGGCTATTACGATCGTCCGTTTGATCAACGTGGTACCGTGTTTGCACCGGTTTACTTCAATCAACCGATCTATCAACAGCCGGACTATTACTATCAACCGACTTGCGTGATCAACACCGGATTCGGATTGTTGCCGCATTTGTTCCTACGATCGAATTGCAACTACTACTATTTTGGCGACTGGTACGCCGATCGGTACATTCGCAACGATTTCTGCGCTTGGTCGTCGGTAGGCAACTTTGGTTTCTACCGAAATCATTACGACCCGCTGTACTCGTATTACAGCTCGCCGTTCATTCGTTACCAAAACGTTTCGTTGGTTGGTTGGGCTCGGAATCAACATGTCCACTGCTTGCAAAACGCTGGATTCCGCCCGCCCCTGACGTTTAACATCAATATCATCAATCAACGTTTTAACGGGAATAATGGTCACGACCACGATAATGACCATGATCATGTTCCGCGTAACCAAGTGTTCCTGGCTAATACGCTGGAACGTGAGGTCCGCCAGGTCGCAAACCGACAGGATGGCCGCAATGCGAAAAACTTCATCAAACTCGATGAGCAAAATCGTAAACAGGAAAAAGAAATCATTAACCTTGAGCGAAATTTCGCCCGAGATCGTCGTGAATTAGAGCGACAAGTCGCGAAAAGCGGCGGCATCAATCCCCAAGCCGGCGGTGTATCAACACAGCCGCGCAAGATGACTTTGCCGAAAGAAGTGCGCAATGCACAAAACAATGCGCAAAACGAAGCCGAACGCCAACAACGCGAGGCTGAGCAGGTCGCAAAACGTCAGGAAACGGCAATGAAAATTCAGCAAAAACAGCAAGAGGCCGCTCAACGGGCTCAAGCACGCCGTTCGACTGCGGATCAACGAAAATTGGCGAATCAACTTGAGGACCAAGCTCGCGATGCCCAGAAGAATCAACGCCAAAATGGCCAGGTTCAAAAGGGTGGCGTGGTTAACAATGGCAACAACGGACAGCCGAACAACGGTCAAGTCGTTGATCGTCAAGTCCAGCGTAAAGAAGAGACGGCTCAGAAGCGTGTGGAGACTCAACAAGCCGCCCAAGCTCGCGATGCTCAACGCGCCGCCGAAAGGCAACGCGAGGAACAAGAACGAGCCATGAAAAAGCAAGATGTTCAAGGTCGCGTTGTTCAGAAGAACCAACAGCAAGACGCAGAACGTGCGGCTCGAAAGCAGCAAGATCAGCAGCTGGACCAAATACGTCAACAACAGCTACAACAACAGCAGCAACAGGCGGAAGCCCAACGTGCAGCTCGAAAGCAACAAGATCAGCCGAAGGACCAAATACGTCAACAACAACTGCAACAACAGCAGCAACAGGCGGAAGCCCAACGTGCCGCTCAAAAACAGCAGAATATGCAAGCTCAGCAACAGCGTGACATACAGATGCAGCAACGCCGTGCGGCCGACCAGTCAGCGCGACAAGCTGCTGATATGCAACGCAATGCGGAGCGCCAACGGGCCGATCAAGACCGTGCGCAACGTTCGGCAGCCCAAGCACAACAACGCGAAATGGAACGTGTCCAAAGAGATTCTCAACGTCGGCAAAACGACAATGGGAATAACAACGGCAACGGTCGAAAGAAAAAGAACTAGACGTTGGAGACGAATAAACACCTACCGACAAGCGAAAGCTGGTCGGTTTTTTTTTGCCCATTGGTCTTGCATTCCAATTGGTCGGGTTCAATTTGGCGCGCATTCTCGTTACGATAACGGCGTAGTTCCTACGGTTCGCGAAAAGCAGCGATTTCGCCTTGCGATTTCCTTCCACGCATGAAACTTGATCAAATTCTTCAATCAGACACCCAAGGCAACGTAGCGGTTCCGCGGGCGACGGTTCTATTTTTCGCATGGTTGGTTCCGTTGATTGCGACTCTGTCGTTCTTATTTGGCCTGATGGTCGGGCAATTAACGGGAAGTGGGTCAGTAAAGCAGGCTCGCCGAGAGATGTGTTCGGTAACGTTGAATGTTTCACTCCAAACCGATCCTCCATCCGTTGCCATGTTGCTACCAGTTGATCGAGGCGACCGACCACGTATGGATCCACAGAGTTTGCTGCCTGGTTCGTTTCAGGCAATCGACAATCCCGTGATCGATTCAATTCACGAATCGGGGGGAGCCGTCAGTCGCGTGAGCAAGCAAGGGGTAACTTTAACGGTCGAAAGCGATCGTTCGTATTGGTTAGTGGTTTCATTTCCCAGTCCCACAAGCAAACGTTCTCTCAGTCGTGAAGAAGTCGCCGGGCTTTCGCAATATTTTTTGCCGATCGAATCCCTCACGAAGAATGGGCTTCACATTGAGCTTTGTCATCTTGCTGGGAAGTCTCGAAAGATCTCTGTCGAGCGTCAAGATTTCCGTCCGATGAGTTTTTTCAACTTGTTCCACGGCAACGTGTTAGCCACGTGGACGGCGGACAAGGCCGCCCGGCGGGCTTGAACCACTCCATACCGCATGTCTTTCAACGCGTTCGGGTGGTGCGCGTCAGTATTGATGACAATGGGAATCTTCAATTCTCGAGCCGCAATCAAATGGACATCGTTTAGGTCCAATCGACGAGGACTGGCGTTAAGTTCCAGGAGTTTTCGATTTTGGACTGCGGCCTCCATCACCGCGTGCATATCGACCTCGTATGGATCGCGTCGATTGAGTAGCCTGCCCGTCGGATGGGCGATCACGGAAACATTTGGGTTTTCAATCGCCCCAATAATTCTCGCCGTGATTTGGGCCATCGGCTGATTTTGTCCATAGTGAATGCTCGCGATGACCCAATCAGCTTGCGACAGCACTTCGTCCGACAGGTCCATTCCGCCGGCCTCGAGAATATCGCACTCAATCCCCTTGAGAACTAAGAATTTTCCATCGAAGGTTGCATTCAGTTCGTCGATCTCGCGCCATTGGGCCAACAATCTATTTTCGTCCAAGCCGCGCGCCATCGACACCCTTTTTGAGTGATCGGTAATTGCGATGTACTCATAACCCGCGGCTCGCGCTGCCGCCGCCATTTCAGCTATCGAAGCAGCACCGTCGGTCGCCGTGGTGTGCATATGCAGGTCACCACGAATTTGCTTTTGTTCCAGCAACGGGGGAATCTTTCCTTGCAAAGCCCACTCAATCTCGCCACGGTTCTCACGCAACTCTGGTGGAATCCAGTCCATGCCGAAAACCCGGTAGACTTCCTCTTCCGTTTTACCCGCGATTGAATTTTCCGGGTCGTCTTCCGGAAAAACACCCCACTCATTCAATTTCAGCTCTTTTTCTTTGGCTATCTTTCGCAACGTTACGTTATGTTCTTTGTTGCCCGTGAAGTATTGCAGGGCCGCACCAAAGGACTCATGAGGTACAACACGCAAGTCAATTGCAAAACCAGTTTCCAAGCGAATCGACATTTTGGTCGGTCCGCGTCCAATGATCGAGGCAACGCCCGGAAATTCTGCGAGTCGATCCATCACCGAATCGGCATCAGACGCGTCGACTAAGATGTCGAGGTCACCGACAGTTTCCTTCCCTCGCCGATAGCTGCCGCCAAATTCAATTTTTCGAATTGCTTTGCAATTTGCAAAATGCTCACGCAACTGCGAAACAATTTGGTCCGCCTCGGCCCACAAGATTCTCTCATTGGCTGCGGCGGCAATTGCAATTCCGTCCAGAATCGCTTGTTCCGACTTGGCGCCGAAGCCGGGAAGCTCTTGGACACGATGTGCTTCGCATGCCGCCTTCAATTGATCCAACGTGGCGATATTCAATTGCTGAAAGAGAGCCGCCGCTTTTTTCGGCCCCAGCTTTGGAACCTTGAGCAGATCCAGAACGCTGGGCGGCACGGTCTCCAGAATTTCTTCGACCTGTTTTAGTCTGCCCCGCTCCACAAGTTCGTGACATTTTTCGGAGACGCTTTTTCCAATGCCCTCCAGCGTCGTCAAATCGAATCCATCAGCAATCAGTCCTTCAATCGAATTCGAGAGTTGACGAATTTGCCGGGCGCCGTTTCGATACGCATTGGTTCGAAACGAATTAGCACCCTGGAATTCCAGAAGGTCAGCCAGCGTTTCGAGGTGGTCGGCAATTTGAGAATTGTTCATTGCGTCACAACTGATGGGTATGAAAAATCTCGACGGAAGCGACCGAAACGTGCTAAGTGGTGGACTGCCAACCCAACCCCGCTATTTCGGGGTTTAAAAACGGCATTAACTGGTAGTCGGAAATCGCCAATGCATCGATTTTGAACAACGGGCTTTGATTTGGCAACGATACTCTGACGTCACTCGTTCTAACTAGCGGTTTAACTAGCGGTGAAACTGTAACTTTGTTCGACCAAAGGCTGGCAATTGGGCGTTGAGAGCTTTATGATTTGTTTTCTTCGGCAAATCAGATTCAGGGCAGCATGTGCACGTCCTGGGCTGAATGGAATTGAACCCAAGTTTTCAAAATAGGTTTAGGAGATAGCGATGGTGCGGAAGGGCTCGACGTTTGCAGGTGTGTCAGTGGCGATTGTGACACCGTTCAAGAATGGTGAGATTGATTTTGATCAACTCAAACGCCAGATAGATTTTCAGATTGACGCAGGCACCAACTGCCTTGTACCAGTTGGAACAACGGGCGAATCACCCACGCTAACGCATATCGAACACGAACGCGTGATCAGCGCCGTCATTGAACATAGCGCCGGGCGCGTAAAAGTGATGGCAGGAACGGGATCGAATAGCACAGCCGAAGCAATTCGGTTGACCAAGTGGGCGGCGAAGGCAGGTGCGGATGCTTCGTTGTTGGTTGCTCCCTATTACAACAAGCCAACTCAAGAAGGCCTTTTTCAACACTACAAAGCGGTAGCTTCAGAAGTTGAAATCCCGATTTGTGTTTACAACATTCCGGGTCGCACCGCTCGCAACATTGAACCGGAAACCATGTGCCGACTGGCGGAAATAACTAACATCACGATGGTCAAGGAAGCGACGGGATCAATGGATCAGGCTTCACAGATTCTTGCCACGACAAACCTCACCGTTCTCAGCGGCGACGATACGATGACGTTGCCGTTGTTGGCAATCGGGTCAGAAGGCGTTGTGTCGGTTGTCGGAAACATTGTTCCTCAAGACATGTTGGCGCTGATTGCGGCGTTCGATCGGGGAGATTTGGCAACTGCTCAAAAGCTGCACCATCGTTTGTTCCCGTTATGTCGTGACCTGCTGGGCTTGGCAACCAATCCAATTCCGATCAAAGCAGCAATGGCCGAACTTGGACGCGACACAGGTGAGTTGCGATTGCCAATGACGGCACTGTCCAAGGACCAATTGAGTTCGCTTCGCGAAACATTGTCACGTTACGGTTTGCTTGAATCGTACGCTGCCACACGTTAGGTCCAGGTTCAGCTTTCGGCGATCAAATAAATCATTCAAAGTCGCAATAGGTAAGCTAATGGCAATTAACCGTCGTGAGGTTCTCGCAAGCGGAGCGATGGCTGGAGTAGCGCTCGGAATTGGGGACAGTGTGCTTGCCGCGGAGCCGACTTCTGTCGTTAAAGTCCCAGTTTTCATCGCTACGTGGCCGTTTGGCAAAGTCGCCTGTGAAGCCGCAATCAAGCAAATCGCGGAAGGTAAATCTGGGCTCGATGCAATAGAGACTGGCATCAAATTGGTAGAAGGGGACCCGAACATCGACTCGGTCGGTCTGGGCGGAATTCCTAATGCCGAAGGCGAGGTTGAACTGGATGCTTGTATCATGTCTGGTCCCGGGCATCTCGCCGGTTCTGTAGCAGGACTGCGAACGATACTGCATCCAATCTCGGTTGCTCGACGCGTGATGGAAAAGACTCGCCATGTTCTCTTAGTTGGAGAAGGTGCCCGCAAGTTCGCCGTCGTCCAAGGCTTCCCGACGACCGAACTCGTCACCGACGAACAACGCCAGAATTATGAACGTTGGAAAAACGAACGGGCCGAGAAAAAGATTGACGAAAACAACCACGACACCATCGCGATGGTCGGCGTCGATGGCAAGGGGGATGTCTACGGCGGTTGTTCCACCAGCGGACTTGCCTTCAAAATGCCTGGCCGGGTAGGTGACTCTCCGATTATTGGTTCGGGACTTTATGTCGATAACAGCGTCGGCGCTGCTGGGGCGACAGGTATCGGTGAAAATATCATGCGATTCTGTGGATCGTATATGGTGGTCGATTTCATGCGTCAGGGACTTAGTCCTCAAGACGCATGTAAGCAGACGATCGAGCGTATCTCTAAGATCGGCGGAATTCCGATTTCAAATTTGGACATCAATTTTGTGGCCGTCAACCGCCAAGGTGACTACGGAGCCGCGGGGACAAGCCTTGGCTTCAAGTTTGCAGTTGCTATCGATGGAAGGAGCGAAGTTTTGCCTGGACTCGCGCTCAGCGGAAAACCAATCGGACCAGAGGGCGGCAATCGCCAGTCGCCTCAGTAAAAATTCGGCAATTCTCTAAAACGCGAAGCCACCGCGCACCATGATCGCGTCCTGTAGATCTAACTGATTCAGAGGATTACTGAGATAGAGCATCTCCCGTTGAAAAACGTAGCCGCCTTCGATGAATCCGGTGACTCCTCTAGGCCCAACCCATTCATAGCCCATGAAGGCTCGAACGTCGTTCACATCCACTTGATCATTCATCCCACCCATTCGCTCAATGGTCCATGAGCCACCGCCGTATTCGGCTCCGACGTATCCCCAGATCTCAACGTTGCCTAACTTGGGGAGTCGTTGTGAAAACCGCGGACGAGGAAAGTACAAATCAAGTTTCATGTCGTTGTTTGGCTTCATGAAAAAACCAAATGCAGGAAGCAATTTTACATTGATTCGATCGTAATACTCGACGCCGAGCTTGAAGGTGGTTGTCGGGTTGACCTTAAACCAGCCAAGCCCAGTTCCCGTGACGCGTAAACTATCTGAATTGACGTTGCGAAAGTCGGAATAAACCCCAACGGTCAAACTGCCTTCCAGGCCAGCTTTTCGGCGATCATCCGACATGGTGTCGACGGTCAGGTATGGCGAATACGTTACCGCGGGCATATCAAATCCTGTCACCGCCGTATCTGGGCCGTCCCAAAACGAAAAGAAAAATCCAGGACTGACCATCAACGGTTGATTGGACCAGGCGAAATTCGGCACCGTCAAAGTAGTGGCGATTTCCGATTCATTCAAACTCATTTCATTTCCGTTGTTGCCGGAAATCCAAGTGTGCCGCCAACGCGGATGTTCGATTAATCGAGGCCAAAACCCTTTGCCACTATTGGACCATTGTTGCCCAGGCCAGGCGGCCGGATTATTGGAGGCGCGATTTCCACCATTCGGGCCGTTGTTGCCCATCGACCAAGGTGTTGAATTCTGTCCGAAAACATACCCATCTCCGAGATTCGGTTGCATCACCGGTGGCGGATTGAAATTATTTCCGAAACTCATTGAGGGGGGGGCATTGTTTTGAAAATTCGGATTGCCTTGTCCAAAGAAACCGTTCGATCGCGAAGGTAAAGTCGGCAGTGGCGAAGTGTTCAAGTTATACGGATCAAATGGTGGGTTGGTGACGATTGGCGATGTGTTTGGATTGATGACCGTACCGGGAGGCAAAATCGTCGAGGGTGGCGGATTGAGCGTCAGATTAGGTGGCGGACTTTGTCCAAACGGACCTTGAACTCCGCCTTGGAATGTCGCGGGCTGACTTGTTTGGACTTGGTAGAAATCTGGCGTGTCACCGAATCGTGCGCGTTGCCCCGTGGCTGTTGAAATGGTCAATTGACAGCAAGCTGCTATCAAAAATGCCAGCATCAAGGTTTTTCGAAGAAAATTAAAGTCCACGAGCATTAACCGTCGATCCTGCTTGGTTTGTCCTGTTTTAAGGTAATTAGCAGTCTAGATCGTTGAAGTCAATGCGAAACCAACCCGTTGGAATTGTCGAACTAAAAAATTGCCATTCAAAGAATTTTTCAATTGATCGCGGTTCGACGGTTTAACAAGGACATTCTTCGGTACCGCACTCCATTGATTCTTTCCTCACCCAAATCTCGAAAACCACATCGCTCAAAAGCCTTTCGCGATGGCACGTTCGTCTCGCGAATCTGGGCGACGACTTCATCGAAATCCAGTTCCCCGCTGGCTTGCGAAATCGACTCTTCCAAAATCGCGCCCGCCAAACCCAATCCCCGAATTTCCGGTGCTAACGACACGCTGATGACCACGCTAATTGATTCTGGCGTCAAGTCGAAACGAACCTGCCCGACGACTTGATTGTTTCTCGAAACGACGACAAACAATCGGCAGCGATCGTCATGGAGTTTCGATGCCAACCAACTTTCATGCTGTTCATAGGTGACGAACGACTGGTTCAGAGAGTTGTTGCGAACTTCCTGTTCATTGCGCAATTCGAATAACGGAATCAGGTCGGTGAATGCTGCCGGGCGGAGATCGATGGGCTCCAGCTCAAGGGAGGCTGCCAATCGATCGGCTCCTTTTCCATCCACCAGCGACATTCCTCGGTGCCGTCTTTCATTGATCTCAATG
>JBEBGH010000548.1:0-2504 GCA_040081565.1 Pirellulaceae bacterium | reverse complement strand
TCCGCATACGCAATCGAATGGAGCAAAAAATCGATCTTCCCGAAATTATCTTGAGTGATCTTCATGACCTCTTTGATTTGTTCGTCGTTCTGCACATCCAGCGGCACCAGGAACTTGGCGCCGTCCTTGCCATTGATACACTTTTCCACGCGGCGACGGTTCTTTTGTTGTTCGTCATCTGGGCGGTCAGGCAAATGGGTAAATCCTATTTCGCCCCCTTCCTTCAGGATGTAATCGGAAATCGCCCAAGCGATCGACCAGTCGTTGGCAACACCTAGAACAAGACCTTTTTTCCCACTAAACAAACCCATCGTTATTGGCTCCGATAATTGCTGTATTAGAATGACTACGCCTGAACGCTTAAGGCACGCAGTCAAAACTTCTTCTGTTTGTCACAATAAAAAAAGGGTTGAGCTCGGAAAAGTCAAGCGCTCGAACCCTTTACCTGCTGAGCCTAGTTTAGCGAAACAAGTTCCCCAGTTCACCCCGGCTAAAATTCAATATGTCATTCAAGTTGGTCGAACGAGCCACCCAGGGAGTCTGGAACCAAAAGTTGTTGCCCCAGCTCTTTGCTTTGGCAGACAAATCCGTAGAACCGGAGATTTGGATTCCCTTGGCATTACCCATGATAGCCAGTCAGGCGAAAGGGCTCGTGGTGGGATTTGCCCAGGGGATCAAAGGGCAATGGCGAACGCTTGCGCAAACTAACCCGCTTCCAAAACTTCCCACGGCATGGCTTGCCGACGTGCTCGATACGGAAACGGGTGGGCGGCAGGATGGCTGGTTGGCCGCGCCGGTTGAAAGCCCGGTGGACGAGGGTTACATCCTGGTTGGCTTCACCGATCAAGTTAATTCGGCGGCCGAACTCCTTAAGCCATTCGATGCGACGGCTGCGGCATTGGGACTGGTGCTGTCCCATTCAGGCCGACTGTCGCGGCTCGTGAATCGAGCAGAACGCTTGCAAGCATTGCTTGATGTGACGATCAAATGGAACAAAACGCACAACACCGAATCACTGCTCCATGAAGTTGCCAAAACCTCCACACGACTTCTGCAGGCGGAACGGGCGACAATATTTTTGATCGACCGTGCACGAAATCTATTGGTCGGCAAGCCTGCCCTCGGCGTAAAGGGCGGAGAACTGTTGATTCCGATCGATGCGGGAGTCGTCGGGCGTGCGATTCGGACTGGTGCGCCACAACGCGTTGACGCCGACGTTGCCAGCGAACAAGCGATGGTGAACCGGGACGTCGATGCTCAATTGCATTACAAAACCCGCTCCTTGATCTGTGTCCCAATTCGTGATTCCAGCGGCCGTAACATCGGAGCCTTCGAGATCATCAACAAGATCAACGGGAATTTTGATGACGATGACGAAGAGGCGTTATGGGAGTTAGCGGCGCATGCCTCGACTGCGATTCAAAACAGCAAACACGTTGAACAACTGGTGGCTTCCAAGAAACACGTGGCGGATCAAGCCCAAAACCAGGTCCAGTGGATCGGCAACTCACCCAACATGCAGAGGATCAAGTCGACGATCGAGCGCGTGGCCGACACTGATCTGGCGATCCTAATCACTGGAGAAAACGGAACCGGCAAGGAAGTCGCCGCTCAGATGATCCATTACCTCAGCAGTCGGCGGGACCAAGTCCTCGTGGCTGTCAATTGTGCGGCGATCGCCGAGTCATTGTTAGAGAGTGAATTGTTTGGTCACGAAAAAGGCGCTTTCACGGACGCCAATCAAACACACATTGGCAAGTTTGAATTGGCCGACGGGGGAACCTTGTTTCTCGACGAGATTGGCGACATGAGTTTAGGCGGCCAAGCCAAGTTGCTGCGGGTTCTGGAAGAAAAAATTGTGGTGCGCGTCGGCGGCTCGACGCCCATCCCAACCAACGCTCGAGTGATCGCCGCGACGAACCAGAATCTGGCTCAGCTCGTTCGCGAGAAGAAATTTCGCGAAGACTTGTTCTTTCGACTGAACGTCGTGTCGCTTGAGATGCCCGCCTTGCGAGATCGAGGAGACGATGTGATTGCTTTGGCCATCCATTTTTTGAATTTCTTTGCCAGTAAGGCTCGGCGTAAGGCTCCCGAGCTGACTCCGGCCGCCGAAAAAAGACTGCGGGCCCATGTCTGGCCGGGAAATGTCCGCGAATTGCGAAACATGATGGAACGCCTGGCCTATTTGTCCACCGATTCGAGAATCGACGCCAACGACTTGCCCTTCATTGACTCGCCGCGGCAGGACTTCAACGCTGGGAACCAACCGTTAGACGGGACATTGGCGGAGGCGACGGACAGGTTCCAACTTAAATTTATCGAACAACACATTCAAGAATCACGCGGCAACATGACCGAAGCGGCACGAAAAATGGGCCTGCATCGCAGCAACCTCTATCGAAAAATGAAGCAGTTGGGAATGGACACGGACGAGGTTTGATTCCTGGAAACCGTTCGCTCAATCGCTACAGGCGTTATACTTTAAGAACGTCGACTTTCAGCGA
>JBEBGH010000547.1:0-2513 GCA_040081565.1 Pirellulaceae bacterium | reverse complement strand
GTCGGCAGAGAACAACGATTCCAGTAGGAGCATTCCAGTGAGACCCTTTTGCAACAAGGGGCGAGCTAAATCGAATTGGTTTTGTTTCGCGTACACCATTCCCAGTGCCGCGGATGACTGAAGCGTCAGCCATTTTTTTGGCTCTTGCTTCTCGAGGATCGGCAGCGCGTCGCTCAAGAGCTTTATGGTCTCCGGCCATTGCTCTTGTTGCCGCAAACAGTTGCCCAGCCCGGCGGCCTCGCGCGCATAATGAATCGTTTCGGGACCAAATCTTTTTGCCAAAGCAACGAGAGATTTTCGACGATATGATTCGGACTTATCCGCCATTTCGTATTTTTCGAGCAGGCGGCAAGAGTGGTCGAGTAACACAAAACTGCGTTCATTACGGAATTGTTGTCGCTCAAGTGCGTCGAGGACCGCGTCCACCAAAGGCAAAGCTTTTTCCTTTTGACTTCGGCGGGAATAGGCGTTGGCGAAATTCTGGGCAATTTGAATTGAGGTTAGGTCATCGGCCCCCAGTTTGGCAACTGCTTGAGCATATGAATCCGCAAACATGGGAATCGACTTCTCAATTTGGCCGTCGAGATCCAAGGCCTGGGCCAGATTTGCGGCAGCGACCACCGTCCGGACATCTTCGGCCCCGAAGTTGGATTGGTTTTTTTGATAGAGTTCATCGTAAATTTTGATTGCCGCCGGGTAATCCGTTTTCGACAGCAGAATATGGGCAAGCACCGTTTTGACGCTCTGCGTAAAATCGTGATCGGCTGCAAACAAACGGATCGACCGTTCCAGACAATCTTCCGTCAGTTTTTGGGCCTCGTCTAAACGTCCTAAGCCACGGTAGGTGGTTGCCAGGTCGCGCATGTAGATTAAACCTGTCGATTGTTCAGTACCCGCGAGGGCTGTGATCTCGGTCAAGTTCTCTTCCTGCAACTTGACGGCTGCGTCGAGATTCCCAAGTCTCGTCAAAAGTTCTCCGAGATTCCTGCGAACATACATCGTCAAAAGTTTATCATCGGCCAGTTCGTATGATTTGATTGCGCGTTCGTAACAATTGATCGCCTTCTCGAGCTCACCGACGGAGGAATAGTTCAACCCAATGATCCAGCGTAATTGCGCGTCCAATTTTGGCTCAAGGTCATTTCGCTGATCGAGTATTTCAGTACCGCGATCGAGCATCTGGATCAGAGCGTTTCGATTGGCAGAATTGATGCGATTATTTTCGTCCGTTCGAAGAGATGCGGCCGAAAAATCATAGAAAAAATTACCGATGAATTCCGCGACGGACTGGGCTTTTTTCCTTTCGAGCGTTTCCTTTTGGAGAGCTGCCGATTCAGCTTCTTTGGCGATTCGCGCGGTTTCGGCTGACTCGCGCGCGAGTTTGGCGTTGCGTTCGGCGGCGACGCGTTGCCGTTGTTCCTCACGGCGGGCTTGTTCGGAAACTTGACGTTCGCGATCGACGACAACCAAAGCCTGCTCGGCCCGCTGTTGCTGGATGCGTGCCCGAATCAATCCCCAGGTGGTACCGGCAATCCCCGCGAACAGAGAAAGAAACAAGAGGCTCGTGGCGATTGCAAATCCACGATAGCGCAAAACGATTTTTCGGAACTGATAGGCCATGCTGGGTGGATGAGCAAGCACCGGCTCTCCCGCCAGATATCTCCTTAAGTCCGCGGCCAGACCGTTTGCCGTTTCGTAGCGGCGAGAGCGGTCTTTGTCCATCGCCTTCATTACGACCCAATCGAGTTCGCGCTTTAGCAAGCTGGCAAGACTTTTTGGGTCGGTTGCCTGATTCGCATGGATCGTCGATTGTTCCACGGCGGTCGCCACTTTGGTGCTTGGCTTTTGCGGTTCCTTTTCGCGAATAATTCGGAGCATTTCCAAAAGTCCTTCGTGGATAAGGTCCTTTCGAGAAAAAGGTGGCGATCCTGTCAAGAGTTGGTACAACAACACGCCCAACGAATACACGTCGCTGCGTGTGTCGATATCGTCGTTGTTCATCAAAGCCTGTTCCGGGCTCATGTATTCCGGCGTTCCCACCATGCTGCCGACGCTGGTATTAGTTGCGTGGGACGAAATTCCAGTGGCCGTCGCCTTAGCGATTCCAAAGTCGATCACTTTGGGGACCGGTCGATCGTCATAGTTCGCGACAAGCACATTGGACGGTTTGATATCGCGGTGAATGATCCCTTTTTGGTGGGCGTGCTGAATCGCCTGACAGACCGGAACAAACAGCTCCAGACGTTGTCGCGGCGTCAATTTATTTTGGTCGCAATAGTCCGTGATCGGAACGCCTTGAACCAGTTCCATCACGAAAAAGGGACGTCCATCGGACATGATTCCCCCGTCATAGATCTTGGAGATATTTGGATGGTCCATCGAAGCAATGGCTTGTCGCTCCGTTTCAAAGCGACTCAACACTTGCTGCGAGTCCATTCCCTTCTTAATCAGCTTGATTGCGACTTCGCGAACGACGGGTTGCGTTTGCCGAGCGACCCAGACGGTCCCCATCC
>JBEBGH010000204.1:0-9669 GCA_040081565.1 Pirellulaceae bacterium | reverse complement strand
GATTGGCGATCCTCCCCGAAAATCAGTCGTTTACCGATTTCGTCCAACTCGTTTTTTTGGCTCCGGAAAATCGTCCGCTGGAAAAACGCCCCGCGCGAGTTCAAAAATTGGACGACTTAAAGGGTACCTCGGGGTGGATCGTGACTGTCTTGGACTCGGACATGTCAGGCCGCGACGAGTCAACGTCCAAGAATCTTATTGCCCAGCTCGCGCAATTGATTCACGAAAGCCTACCTGCGAAACTTCCCGCCTCGGCGATCGGAACGAGCCTGTTTGCCCAACGAGTGAAGCGTCAAATCGAAATTGCGTCGCTTGGTCAAACCGACTTTACAATTTCTGGCCCGGTTGGCTCCGACTGCGAACTACTCGCGAAGTTCATTTTTCGCCAATTCCCACATTCAAATCGTCTCACGTTGACGCCGATTAATTGCGTGGTAGCCGATCAGGTTTCCATTCAAGAGACCATTCGACGGCTGTCGCGGAATCAAGCGGCTGTGGCGGCGGGAGATAACTTGCGGCGAGTGAATTGGCTCTTACTAGTCGACGTCGGGCGATTAGAACCAGCTGCCGCAATGGAGCTGAACGGCTTTCTCGAGTTACCCAAAAATCGAATCGGTCTTATGGCCACCTCGTCAGTTCCCGGCGAACAATTAGCCGCTCAATGCTCATTCCCAACGAGTTTGCTCGCGCTATTTTCAGCCGTATCAATCACTTTCCCAGCATTGACCGACCGTCGCGACGATCTCCCTTTGATTTTTCGTTACCTGCTGGAGGAAGCTGCTGCCAACAACCGTCGCGCGTTGCCAAGCGTCCCCGCAGGGACTATCGAAGCCATATTGGAATACACTTGGCCAGGCAACTTGGCGGAAATACGCGAATCGATCGAACGATTTTTTACTTTGGAAAAATCAGAGGTGGTTGGTGCGGCGTTCCAACCTGAAGATTTTCCAGAGCGAATACGCCTTGGAATCAAACACGGTCGATTGGGGAGAGCGGATGTTGAATCGATCGACCTGGAGGCACGGCTGGCTGCGATCGAACGTGAATTCATTGAACGCGCACTTTTTCGGGCAAAATACAACCGATCCAAGGCCGCCAAGGACCTCGGTATCAGTCGCACCAAGTTGCTGCGACGTTGCGAACAATTGTCGATCCAATTTCCTGACGGCCCGATCGATTTTGAAATCGCCGAGCTCCCTGAATTCGACGAGGCCGATTGATGCCTGCTAACTCGACTTCCGAATCCGATATCCTGAAGCTTACGGGCCAGATTTTGGTACTGGAACCGGAAGGAAAATGGACGACCGTGATTCGCAAGAATCCGTTTACGCCCCTAGTTCCCTGTGAACGCCTGTTGAGCGTTGCCGAGCTGTTAGAAAAAGCTTGGAAACTACCGACGATCGCACTTATTTCCTCGAACCAGGAACAGTTGGTCGAATTGACAGGTCGATTGTCTCCTCTTCTGACCCGCAAAACTTTTGCGTGTTGGCTCATCGGGGAAAGATTAAACGACGAATTGACCGCTTGGATCGAGCGGGCGGGTTTTTGCGGCGTATTGACCAGTTTGATTGAACATTCGCGATGGCATAACAGGGCTCAGCGGTTCTTTGACGCGGCACCTCCCGTTGATTGGACGTTGGAACAACGGATAGAACATCAATACCCCTGGCGATCGTCGCTTAAGTAAAAGCAAAATTTGAGCAATTTGACCGCGGGCCTTGTTCCAGCCACTTTTCTCTTTGGGCCTTAGTTGAAATGAGCATTGAATCATTACAAACCGCAATTGGTAAGATTCCGGACCCAGAAAACGGCGTCGAATTAGCCAAGGGCCATCAGGTTCGGAATGTGTCGTCTTCCGCAGGCACTGTGTCGGTTACGGTTGCCCTGACAAGCTATGTCGCACCATTGTTTGTCGAGGTCAAAGAACAAATCGAATCGCTTGTGCGGCAACATTTGCCTGAAACGCAACGAGTAGAAGTTGAAATCGTCGATCACCCGCGGCCACCGCTACCTTTGGGCCAGGTTGGTTTGATGGCCAAGAGTGTCATCCTTGTTGGTTCAGGGAAAGGCGGAGTCGGCAAAAGCACAGTGGCATTGTGCCTGGCGTTAGCCCTGAAGCGGGCCGGAAGCAAAGTCGGACTGCTCGATGCCGACGTTTATGGGCCCAGCGTTCCACATTTAACAGGCGTGCGGGGGCAAGCGTCGAAGCAGGGGGACAAAATTGGGGCCTTCGATTACGACGGGATGAAGTTAATGTCGATTGGTTACATGGTCCCTCCGGATAAGGCCGTCATCTGGCGCGGACCTATGTTGCACTCGGCGGTAACGACTTTTTTACGAGACGTGGCGTGGGGAGAACTGGATTTTCTGATCATTGACATGCCACCGGGGACTGGGGACATCGCTTTGACCCTATCGCAAATCATCCCCGGCGGCAGTGCCGTTGTCGTTTGCACTCCGCAGGAAGTCGCATTGATCGATGCGATCAAAGCCGTTTCGATGTTCCAGCAGGTCAAAATTCCTGTCGTTGGCGTCGTCGAAAACATGAGCAGCTTCATTTGCCCCGATACGGGAAAACGGTACGACATTTTTGGCAAAGGCGGAGCAAGGCAGTATGCCGAAGAGGCTGGACTACCGTTCCTCGGAGAAATTCCTATCAACATTGGCCTGCGGGAACGAGGTGATGCAGGAGAGTCCGCCAACAATTTCAACGACCCGACCGTTGCACCCTATTTGGAAAAAATCGCGTATCAATTGGTACGGTATCTATCGCAAAAGGCCGTTCGCTCGCCGGTCAAAGTCCAATTGCCGGTTCTCGGCTAGGCCGCCTCACGTGGCGCGAGGCCAAGGAAAGATGAGGGCACAAAAAGCCCAAAAAAGGCGTATCGTTACGGGTGAGTCACATCCGCCATGCATACCTGGACATCCCCGCCGGAAGGGGCCAGAAATTTGTCTCGGCGCAAAAAAATAGGACTGCTATGCAGTCCTGTCTCGTTGTTTCGTCAGAAAGAAAAGAAGAAACTACTTCTTCTTCTTCGCTGCCTTCTTCTTTGGAGCTGCCTTCTTAGCTGCTTTCTTAGGAGCTGCTTTCTTTGCTGCTTTCTTAGCCACAGTATCGTCCTCCGATAAATTTTCGGTAAACCAAAGAGAAAAATCTCAATCGTTTACCAACCTTAACACCGAACACGAAACAACACGTGTCGGATGGCAGACTGAACCATGAATGATCTTTTACAAGGCCAGTTCATTGTCAGCTGAAACTCATTCATCAGTATTGGCCACGATGAACATTTCAAGCTCACGAGGATCAGTCGTCCTTCGTTGTGTCATTTTTAAGCGATTGCGAAATCAAATTCAATATTGTTTTCAAAAAAAAATCGATTTTTTTCTCCGGCACAGCACGGACTGATTCAGTTTCATCGTTCAATCTTCGTTGACGCGCGCTCGCGCATTGATGCTCTGAAGTTCATCGACAGACTCATCACAATTCCAGATTCATTCTCAATCGAATCGTTCATCATTGGCATCAATCATGCTCGAGAAGCAACCAAACCAACATCGCAAACCTACGCATACGGCTGGGATCGCATCGCAAAAAAAACACGAAAAACCCTGCGAAACGAAGGCTTTTTTTTCTCTTTCATGAAAAGGAGAGAGTTTCCGCTTTGTGTTTTTTTTCGACCATCAACTTTGCGCTGAACTCTCTTCATCGCATGGAAAAATTGTTTCGCAAAGTGCACACAGTACCTCGCTGCATCAAAAAAATTCTGCTCTTCGCCTGTCACGATGCGTTTTCTTTTTCGCGCCTGCGCACTTAGAAATCTGTAGAGAAAAAAAATGAAAAAAATTTCTGTTGTGATGGGTGCGCACAAGAAATTTAATGTCGAGTTCACTTTTTTTCGTCGAGCGCTCCACAATGAAGTTGAGTTGCTCCAGAATCATTCAAAGACTCCTTCGTTTTAAAATCTCAATCACAATTGCTTTTCAATTGCAACTCAATTTGCAAAAACGATCGAAATTGCTAGCGGCAATAACTTAGGCTTATGCTGCCGTCTCAAATTGAGAGACTGATCAAGAATATGTCAAAATAGAGAAACAAGAATCGCCGTTAACGGGGGACCAATAGTTTTTCTAATGGCCAGAGCCATTGCCAGCGCCCAGCGAATTTAACGGATTCAAAGATCTTCAAGCGCGTTGGAATGTGGTTTTTAATCCGACTTCTTCGACAACGTGATCTAACGCGTTGTCCCGAACATGCTCCGAACGCTTTTGGAAATCGAGTCAGAAGGCATAAAAAAACCCGCCGGAATTCAGCGGGTCTTGTTTTTCACTTGTAAATCGTCCCAGACGCCGTTTCAGCCCCCCTTATTCGGTGGGCTGACCTGATGCCACAGGGTCTGGCGTAACCGCTTCGGATTCGTTGACTCCTTCAAACTTTAGGTGTTTGAATTTGCCTTCGTCATCGCGAACCACGTCCACCTTGATCTTGTTTTTCCCGGCAAACGAATTCTGCAGGAGTTCTTCCGAAAGCGGATCTTCGACAAAATTCTCAAGAGCCCGGCGAAGCGGTCGTGCCCCGTAATCCAAATTCGTCCCCTTCTTGATCAAAAACTCTTTGGCATCATTGGTCAGTTCGAGAGCGTAGCCACGTTCAAGCAGGCGATTGCGAATTTTGGTGAGTTCCAAATCGATAACGAGCTTGAGATCTTTCTTTTCCAGGTGTCGGAAAATGATCGGTTCATCAGACAAACGATTGAGGAATTCTGGACGGAAAGCCCGTTGAATCTCATCGTATACTCGAGTCTTCATATTCTCGAACGAGGCATCCTCGCCCACTCCCGGCAAGCCGAAACTCGATTCGTTCTTGATTGAGTGAGCACCCACATTCGTGGTCATGATCAAGATCACGTTGCGGAAGTCAATATTGCGGCCAAACGAATCCGTCAGCCGTCCTTCTTCCATGACCTGCAGTAGCATATTGAAGATATCGGGATGCGCCTTCTCGATTTCGTCCAAAAGCACAACCGCGTATGGCCTTCGACGGATCTTTTCAGTCAACTGGCCGCCTTCTTCATAACCCACGTAACCCGGAGGGGCACCGATCAAGCGACTGAGATTGTGCTTCTCCATGTACTCGCTCATATCGATCGTCACCATGGCGTCTGGATCACCGAACATGAACTCCGCCAAAGCCTTGGCGAGCAACGTCTTACCGACGCCGGTAGGCCCAGCGAACATGAAGCAACCGATCGGTCGTTTCGGATCTTTGAGACCGCTGCGGCTACGGCGAACTGCTTTCGCCACGGCCTTCACGGCGGCGTCTTGGCTGATCACGGCCTTGTGCAGTTCGTCTTCCATCCGCATCAATCGCATCGAGTCCTCGATCGACAAGCGGGTCAATGGAATTCCGGTCATCTTGGAAATGACTTCGGCAATGACTTCTTCGTCGACAATACCGTCGGTCTCTTGGGATTTCTCCCGCCAATCTTTCTTGATCTGATCTTTCTTCTTGCGAAGCTTGTCCGACTGATCGCGAAGCGCGGCAGCTTTCTCAAAGTCCTGGTTAGCGACTGCGTCTTCCTTCTCTTTATTCAGGCGTTCGATATCGTCGTCAATTTCCTTCAGGTCTGGTGGTTTACTCATGGTTCGCAAACGAACTCGAGCACCCGCCTCGTCAATCACGTCGATTGCCTTGTCAGGTAGGCATCGACCGGTGATGTACCGACTGGAGAGGTCGACGGCGGCGGCGATGGCATCATCCGTGATTTGCACACGGTGATGCTCTTCGTAACGTGCGCGCAGACCACCCAGAATCGCAATCGTTTCTGGAATCGACGTTGGTTCAACGAGGATTTCCTGGAAGCGACGTGCCAGTGCGCTGTCCTTCTCGATGTACTTGCGGTACTCGTCGAGTGTGGTGGCACCGATACATTGGATTTCGCCACGAGCCAAAGCTGGTTTAAGGACGTTAGCGGCATCGATTGCGCCTTCAGCGCCCCCAGCACCGACCAGAGTATGCAATTCGTCGATAAACAAAATCGTGTTCCGATTCCGTTTAACTTCGTTCATGACTGCCTTGATTCGCTCTTCGAATTGACCGCGGTATTTCGTACCGGCAACCATCATCGCCAGGTCGAGGACAACAATTCGTTTATCAGCGAGGATTTCGGGGACTTCGCCGTCGATCACTCGTTGGGCAAAGCCTTCGACAATCGCTGTTTTACCAACACCGGCTTCACCGAGCAGGACGGGATTATTTTTCGTGCGGCGGCAAAGCACTTGAATTGCTCGCTCGATTTCGTTCTGTCGACCGATCACGGGATCGAGCTTGCCTTGTTTGGCAAGTTCGGTGAGGTCGCGGCCGAAGCTGTCGAGGGCAGGGGTCTTCGACGAGCGGCCTTTGCCGGTGGCAGCTTCTCCGCCGGTTCCAACTCCCTCGCGGCCACCGCGTTCACTTCCGCCTTCGCCACCTTCCAAACCGTTTCCGAGCAAGTTCAAGACTTCCTCTCGAACGTCCTCGAGTTTCAAGCCGAGATTCATCAGCACTTGTGCGGCAACGCCTTCGTGCTCGCGAAGTAGACCGAGCAAAAGGTGCTCGGTTCCAACAAAGTTGTGATTCAGATTGCGGGCCTCTTCCATCGAGTACTCGATGACTTTTTTGGCGCGCGGGGTCTGCGGCAGCTTGCCGATCGTGATCATTTCCGGTCCGCTTTGGACCAGCTTCTCAACTTCCAAACGGATCTTACGCAGATCAACGTCCAAATTCTTCAAGACGTTGGCAGCGACACCGGTTCCTTCCTTGACCAAACCGAGCAACATGTGTTCGGTTCCGATGTATTCATGGTTGAATCGCTGAGCTTCCTGGTTCGCTAATTGCATCACCTTGCGAGCTCGGTCGGTAAATCTCTCGTACATGTTCGAATATCCTCCTTGGCACCTTTTTAGGAAAGTGCACGATTGTGATCAGCGACTCGCGTGTCCTGCAGATCAGGCTGCACGCTTGTCGATTTCGGGTGATTTTGTCCCCGCGTCAATTCGTTGGATGCTAGGAGCCCGAGACTCCATTGGCACCGCGTCTGCCGCGAGAGGACGATTCTGGGTCAATTGCAATTCCTGTGCCGATTCTGTTTCGGAAAGCTGTTGTTGATCAAGTTCAAGCAATTGCCGCTCTCGCTCAAGTTCAAACTTCCAAGCCTCCGATTCATCGAACCGTGCCAGAGTATCAAGTTCAACACGTGCGTCTACAAATCGATGACGATGACGCAACAGTGTCGCCAATAACAGACGAGACTCGACGTCACGAGAACGAAATTGCAGACGGCGTTTTAACAAGGTTTCCGCATCAGCCCAATTTCCTCTTAAGTATTCCCTTTGGGCTTGAATAAACAAGGTGTCTGGCACAGGCGACAAATCCGCGGCAGTTTGTGGCCTTTTTTGGCGCGTAAACAATTCGTGATGAGAGATCATGGCCGAGACAATCCAGACCGCCGCCAAAATTGGCCAAATCAAAGTCGGGAAGCCATCGCCCAGTAATTCGGGCCATTTAAAACTGGTGACCAATGCCAAATTCAGCATTGCTGCAAACGTAATGGCCAGTGCCAACGAAGGCCAATCGCCTTTCGTCCACGAACGAGCGAGTCCCGGCCAGAGACACAGCAGCCACGAAGTGACATGCATCGGTTTTCCTCCGAATTCCTTTTCAAAAATACATTCCATTTTTGCGCAGCGAGGAAAATCTTTTCTTAAGCCCGCGCGTTCTTCTCTCAAAGTATCAGGCCGGGCGAAACTTACGTCAATCTCAATCAATTTCGCCGTTCCTCGCCAACCGTCGTTATCGATTTAGAGTCCCATCTTTTCCTAACCCCAACTTCACACGCCTTCCGAATTCGTCGAAAAAGGCTATTTTCAAGTTTTCGAAGCCCTAGAATGGCAACAGAGTCATTCGAAATTCTTCACTCCGTGCCAGTTTGACAGTGACAGCATGTCTTATCCCGAAAACGAAGAACATGGTCTTGGACCCTTACGCGTGATCGACGCGGCTCTGAACCGAGCCGCCGAAGGACTCCGCGTCGTCGAAGATTATGCGAGACTCATCCTCAACGACTCTCATCTGACCGAACGTACCAAGTCGCTGCGTCATCGGTTGTTTGTTGCCTCCCAATCTTTCCAAGGCGAACATCGCGTTGCGAGTCGCGACACTGTGAACGATGTGGGGATAGAAATTTCGACAGAGACGGAGTTTCATCGCGAGTCGACAACCGGCATTGTTCAAGCGAACCTGTCACGTGTTCAACAGGCTCTGCGAACGATCGAGGAGTATTCCAAATTGGTTTTACCCAATGCCGCACAAGCGATCGAGCCGTTGCGATATGAGTCTTACACGCTTGAAAAAGCGATCCTCACAACGGTCATGAGTCTGACCAACCTCAAGTCATCGCGCCTATACGTTTTGATTGACGGTCGCGGCAGTTCCACTGAATTCGCGGAACTTGTGGGTGAGTTGATCTCCGCCGGTGTCGACATCTTTCAGTTGCGCGATAAAGAACTCACCAGTCGTCAATTGCTCGAGCGTGGAAAAATCCTGAATGATTTATGTCGCCCGCAAAATGTGCGTTGGATCATGAATGACCGAGCCGACTTGGCCATGGCGGCCGGTGCGGATGGAGTACATGTCGGCCAAGATGACTTGCCGGTCGCCGCGGCTCGTCGTGTTGTCGGGCCCACAAAATTGATTGGGGTGTCAACTCACTCGGTCGAGCAGGCTCGGGCTGCGGTGATCGAAGGAGCCAACTACATTGGGGTTGGACCGATTTTCCATAGCCAGACCAAGGCGTTCAAAAAGACTCTCGGCCTGGAGTTGGCCGCGCAAGTCGCACAAGAGATTACGTTGCCCGCCTTCGCCATTGGCGGTATTAACCTGGACAATGTCGATTCCGTTCTGGAAACGGGAATCAGCCGCATTACGATCAAGGGAGCAATTGTTGACGCCGCTCATCCGCGAATGGTTGCAGAACAAATCAAAAGAAAGTTGACTCACCAATGACGACCGAGTCGATTGCCGATGTCGAATCGCAAAAGCTTTTCGAAGTAGAATCGAAGTTTCGTGTGCTGGACACCGTCACGATCATGACGCGACTTTCGGAACTTGGTGCGAGTCGGCAACACCACGAAACACACCTGGATGAATATTTTGCGCATCCTGTTCGCGACTTCAAACAAACCGACGAGGCCTTTCGAATTCGCTCGCTGAACGGTCGTCATATGCTGACTTATAAAGGCACTAAGTCGGGTACGACCGCCAAGATGCGCCGCGAAATTGAATTGCCGTTCGCGGAAGAAGTCGAAATCGCCGACATTCGCGAGCTTCTCGGAAAATTGAGTTTCTGCTCTGTCGCAGTGGTCGAAAAAACGAGGCAGTCCTTTCGAATTCCTCGGCCAGCCTGGAAAGTCACAGCCGCGTTGGACGAAGTCAAAGGACTCGGAACCTTTCTTGAGCTGGAGATCGTTTGTGCTCAAGCCAATATCGAAAACGCCGAAAAGGAACTGGCGGAAATCGCCGAGCTATTAGAATTGTCGGAGCCAATTCGTTCCAGTTATCTGGGTTTGATTTTGGGTCAATCAGAGTCGTGATCCTTGATACATTTTCAACGCAGGTCAATTTACTGATCC
>JBEBGH010000546.1:0-2515 GCA_040081565.1 Pirellulaceae bacterium | reverse complement strand
AAACCACGCTGATGCAATTCATCCGTTCGATGCTGTTCGGGTTTTCGTCGGATCGACTCGAGAAATATGTCCCGCCGGTTTATGGTGGATTGGCGGGCGGCTCGGCTTTTGTCAAATCCTCTCAAGGCAACTTTGAAATCCAACGTCACGTCGACCCCAATCGCCACGCGGATGCTCAAGGCGATTTGACTTTGATTGACAACAAGAAGGGTGATGTCCACGGGAACGCCACGCTCGGTAGTCTGCTGGCCAACATTGACGAGTCGATTTTCAACAATGTCTTTGCCGTGGGCCTCCGCGAAATCCAAGAACTAGGCTCGCTGAACAATACTCAGGCGGCAGACCATCTCTACCGGCTGACGAGTGGGCTCGATCGCGTATCGTTGGTCGACGTCATGCGCGACCTGCAGAAGCGTCGAGACGGGCTGTGGTCGAACGATTCCAAGGCTGAATCGGCCATCGTCAAACTGCAAACACGTCGGCAACATTTGCTGAAGGAAATCGAGGAACAGCGCCAAAAATCAAAACGCTGGTCTCGGATCGCGGCCCAAGCTAAAGAGGCAACCAAACGCCTGGAAGACCTTCAGGCGGAACTAAAGCAAGTCGAACGCGAGGCCCGCCTTGTCGAACTCTCGATCCAACTTTCTGATCGCTGGCAGTCGCGGGAGTTGATCTCGCAGCAGATCGAGGCCTTCGGCAACCTACCCGATCCACGCGAGGTTTCGGTTTCGACTCTCGATCAACTGAATCAAAAAATCATCAAGCAAAAGGAACGTGCCAATCAGATTCGTAGCGAGCGTAAACACCTCATCGCCGAACGCGATAAATTGGGCATTCACTCAGGTATTTGGGATTTGCGAACCAAGGTTGAGGCCTTGCAGGCCCATACGCCGTGGATCGAATCGCTAGAGCGACAAGCTCAGCAATATCGCGAAGAAATTGAGCGGATTGAATCTTCTGTCGACGGCGAAATTGAAGGCTTGGGCAGTCAAGTCAAACTGAAGAACCGTGATCTAAACGACCTGGCCAATCGCGGAATCAGTTCGCTCAAAGCCGTCGCCGTCAATTTGACGGAGCGGCAGAAAAAACTGACGCGGTTGAAGGACGAAGCCGACAAAGTCAAATTCGAATTGGGGCAAAACGAAAAACAGCTCGGCGACTCGCTTGCCGAAACCACGGGCAGCATTCCGGAATCGCTCGAAGACACCAGTCGCAACGTGAATCGCTTGCGTCGCCGTCTGGAGCTCGACGAGAAGATTGACAAACTACAAAAATCGCGGTCCGAATTGGAAATGGAAATCGACAATGTTGTCGAAGACCAGGTCCTTCCGGTCGGAAAACTGGCTGTGATCGGGTTGGTCTTTATCACCGGCTTCATCTTGGTCGGTTTTGGCGTGTTGAGTTCAGGGGCGTTGCCCAACTGGAACGCGACCTTCAGCCAAATCGGCGGCCTGTCCCAAGACGTTGGGATCGTGATGATCATCATGGGCCTCGTTTGCGGCTTCATTGCCTTGGGCGTCAAATACCATTGGGAACGAGTGGCTCGCGATTCCATGGATGACTTCCGTCATCAAATCGAAATGGTTCGCAATCAACTCAAACGTGCTCGCGCCGAACGCGACGAAATCGATCGCTTGCTACCGCCGGGCACGAATCAAGTCGAATTAGACCTGCAAGACGCTGAGTCGCGATTGACTCGCCTGGAAGGCCTCGTTCCACTTGAGAACCGGGCAAAAACATCCCGAGTACGGTTCGAAGAAATTCGCCGCATGATCACCGCACAAGAACGAGAAGTCGAAGAATGCGAGAAACGTTGGCAGTCGAGTCTGCGGGCCATGGGTTTGCCAGATTCGTTGACTCCCCAACAGGTTCGCGAAATCAGCGTGCGTTCGAGTCGGATCGCCGATTACGCCTCCCGCCTCGAATTATGCCGCAGCGAAATGGCGACTCGCGAAAAAGAACTCGCGCAAGTCAGTTTGCGTGTCGGCGAAATGTTGGCCACGGCCGGCATCAAGTCCGATGCCACTCTGAAGTCCCCTTTGCTGGCTTTGCAAAGGCTCAACAACCTGATCAATGAACAACGGCAACTGATCAATACCAAGAAGGAACTACGGGTCACCTACACCACGTTACGTTCGAATCTCGAGAAGGCTCGCCGCGAATACGACAGATTGTTGGGGCAGCGTCTAAAATTGCTTTCAAGCGTCGGCGTGGAAACAGAAGAGGATTACCGTCAGTTCGATGTCAAACATGCGGAACGCTCGAAGTTAGTCGAGAAACGCAAACAGTTGACCGAGCAGATCGCCGCCGCACTCGGGAAGGGAATGACTGAAGACGATGTGCGACCGTTACTAAGTTCTTACGGCAAATCAGGCCTTGAAAAACGTTGGGAACAACTCGAGAGCGACATTGATCGTTTGAAATCCGAACAAGCCAGCTTGCTGCAACAACGCGGCGAACGCTTGCAGGAAATCAAAGCTTTGGGCGAAGACAGTCGTTTGGATATGGCCCGGTT
>JBEBGH010000545.1:0-2523 GCA_040081565.1 Pirellulaceae bacterium | reverse complement strand
ATCTTACACAACGCAACGCGAAACAGCAAAATCTGATATTGCCACGTACGTCAAAGACCACCGAGCCCGAAAAGTAGTCGTTCCAATAAAAAAATAATGCAAGTTGGGGTTTTCGAAACCCACAGCGAGATGGGGTTGCCGGCGCGGAGCCAGCGACGAGACCCCGCACAGCGGCTTGGTTGTCGAGAAATCGATTTACAGAAGTCACTCCATTCCAGTTGGAACGCCGGACTATTTATCTTTGTCGGAGGCGGGCTTGTCGCTTTCTGGAGCTTTGTTTTCTTCTTTCTTCGGCTCCTCGGTCTTTTCACCAGGCAGGGGTGCCGCGAATCCAGCGTCCTTTTTGCCTGGCTTTTGCAATTCGCGCCACTTGCGACCTTGCTTGTAGGCCTCCAATTCGCGAACCAAATTACTCTGCATGTCGGGATCGTCTGCCTGCAATTCGACGGCCTTGGCCGCCCATTTTTTGGCGTTTTCAAAATCGTCAATTTCCGCATAGCTCGAGGCCAACGTGCTGAGAATATGTGGCGCCTTATATTCAGTCAGTTCACAAGCCTTTAAAGCCAATTCGACGGCTCGTTTTCCATTTCGCAAGTTATCGAACGTTGACGTCGAAAGCACCCACGCGAGGTTATTGTAAACCCCGTCATCAGCGTCATCTTCAGGCATCAGCTCCAAGGCTTTTTCGAAATCGGCAATTGCCTTTTCGTGTTCGCCATTTGTAAGCCATGCGTCACCGCGACCACGTCTTAACTCCCAATCCTCTGGATTGGCTTCGATCAGGTCGTCATAAATTTTGACAGCTTTGGCGGTGTCCTCTTTGGCGTTGTAAATCGCCGCCAATTGCATTTGGTACTGGGTCACTTCCGGAAAGCCTTTGGCCAGTTTCTCAAGGTCAGCGATCGATGCGTCGTAATCTTTCTTCGACGCGTTGACCAGTGATCGGATCCACATTCCGCGCGGGTTTCCAGGGCTTAATTGCAAGTACCGATTAACATCGCGCAAGGCGCCTTCGTAATCTTTTTTATCCGCCAGCACGACGGATCGAATGACCAAGGCGTCGGCATTATCCTTGTCGAGTTGCAAGGCTTTTTCGGCGTCGGCCAGGGCCTTCTCGTTGTCCTTCTTATCAAGGTGAAAGTTTGCTCGGATTGAATAAAACAATGTCGATTCCGGATTGCGTGCAATGTACTCATCCAGTTTCTTCATCGCATCATCTTTGCGATCGAGTAATTCCAAGACTCCGATGATTTTAATAGCGGGTTCGAGGTTTTCCGGTTGTGCCTTGGACCACGATTCCAGGTCTTCCAGAGCCTTTTCGGCTTCCTTCATTTGCAAATACAGATCGCTGCGCATTTTCAGGGCATCAGTGTTGCCCGAGTCGATCTTGATCGCCTGGCTCAAGTCGTTCATTCGTTTTTCGTCGCCTTCGGCCAACGCGGCGCGAATGGTCAAGGCTTGCGAGAGTTGTTGAGGGTTGTCTCCAGCCAGATCGATTACCCGCGAGATCGCTGCATTTGCTTTCTCTACGTCGCCACCCTCCAACGCTTGAAGTCGGGCAATGAGTGAATGAGCGGTCAGTAAATCAGGTTTAACCTCGATTGCCTTTTCCAGACGAGTCAAAGCTTCGCGACGGAAGACTCGCCAGCGTCGATCGCGCTGTGGGGAAAAAATTCGGGGGATGTATTGTTCGGCGTGAAGCACGAGCGTCGAGGCCATTAATTCGACCGCCTGATTCTTGTTGTTTTCGTCCAGGCCTTTATCAATTGCGGATTGGCAGAGCGCAACAATTTTGTCGAGGTCCTTGGGGGCGGTCGCGTTGATCTTCAGTTCGAAGGCTTGGTCGAGATCGGCTTGGCCGTCGACGGGCTTTTCGGTTGACGGTTCTTGAGGTTTCTCAACCGCCGGTTCCTGAGGTTTTTCTGCTGGGGGATCTTGTGGAGGGGGCGTGTCTTGGATTGCCCGCAACTGCGATTGGTCGAACGCCAAGAATCCGGCGAACAGCGCAACCAATGACATTCGTTTAAAGACTTTCCGATTCACTTTCATTCTCCAATGGATAGTTCATTAATAAACGCAGAAGGTGTCGTGGGCCTTCAAACGTTAGCCCTATTCTAGGAAATTTGCGAATTTCCCGCAAATTCGGACTGCCGATTAACTTTGCCCAATTATTCCGCCGGAAGTTCCGCTTTCTACCGTGATAACCGGTCGAACCGACTGGCATGGGCTAAGGTCTGACGCTGATGCGTGTTTGGCGGGGAGCTTGTAACGATTTACGCCTAAATTTGCGGATATTTCGTAGTAAGAATCGTTGGACAGCCGATTTTCTCCAAGTATCCTAAATGGGTACCGTTTCGTTGATCCATATTGCCCCTCGGGGCTTAGTTCCAAATAATCTGTTTGTCGACGGAGTTAGCAGGCAAGGCAACTCGGTTGGAAGATTAAGGAGTTTTTTTGATGAAGACATCGATCTTGCGTCGCGTCTTGGCGTTTTTGGCTGTGGCATCCCTTGTTGTAACAACT
>JBEBGH010000203.1:0-9694 GCA_040081565.1 Pirellulaceae bacterium | reverse complement strand
CTGTCGGTAGCAACAAGAATCCGATCGTCCACAGTTTTCGTCCCGTAGGGACGGTCTGTCGGTAGCAACAAGAATCCGATCGTCCACAGTTTTCGTCCCATAGGGACGGTCTGTCGGTAGGGTAGAATCACTACCACCTTGATTAATATGAGGCACCGATGATTTTGCATCTCGACATGGACGCTTTTTATGCGTCGGTTGAAATACGGGATAACCCGCGACTGGCGGGGTTGCCGGTGGTCGTCGGCGGATCGCCGAAAGGCCGTGGGGTTATCGCGGCGGCCAGCTATGCGGCGCGAAAGTTCGGCGTCTACAGCGCGATGTCCAGCGCCCAAGCCCTGCGGCTGTGTCCGAACCTGATTTTCATCAAGCCGCGGATGGATCATTACGCGCAGGTCTCGAAACAGATCCGCGAGATTTTTGAAAACTACACATCGCTGGTCGAACCGCTTTCCCTGGACGAAGCCTTTCTCGACGTCAGCGGCAGCGAAGCCCTGTTTGGGGACGCCGTTTCGATTGCTCGGCAAATCAAACAACGAATCAAAGCCGAGGTCGGCGTGACCGCGTCCGCCGGGGTCGCCCCCAACAAATTTCTGGCCAAGCTCGCGAGTGATTTGCAAAAACCTGATGGACTCGTCGTGGTCCCTCCCGACGCGATCGAGGCATTTCTCGAACCTCTCGCGATTGGACGCGTGTGGGGTGTCGGCAAACAGACCCAGAAGAAAATGGAATCACTCGGCGTTCAAACGATTCAGCAATTGCGGAACCTGTCGGCGGAAACGCTGAAGGCCGCTTTCGGACTCAACGGCGAACATTTCTGGCGACTCGCACGCGGGCTCGACACGCGACCCGTCGTCCCGGACCGCGAAGCCAAATCGATTTCACACGAAACGACGTTCTATATTGACATCGAGGACCCCGAGGTCTTGCGCGCCTGGCTGCTCGAACTCACCGATCAGGTCGCGCGACGAATGCGCCGGTATGAAATCGTGGGCAAGACCGTGCAGATCAAACTTCGTTATTCGAACTTCGAGACCATCACGCGAGCCCGGACCCTTGCCGAGCCAACGAATTTGACGGACGTGTTAGCCACCGCCGCCTTGCAGCTATTTGCTGAAAACAGCCAGGAGCTGGCGCGGGGCATCCGTTTGTTGGGGATGGGTGTTTCGCATTTGAGCACCAATGCAGCCCGCCAGTTGACTCTCTTCGACCAGGAAGAAGCGGCCCGATCATCGCGGCTCGATTCGACTCGCGACCAGATCCGCGATCGCTTTGGCAGTTCGGCCTTGACCCGCGCCGCGAACCTGCGGCATCAGATCGAGCACCGCCCCGATCCTAAGGTGAAAGATTAATATCACCTGTATCCTCAGCCGGAAATAATCGTTTGAAGTAAACTATTCCCTGAACCCACGTCACCCGATTCAACAGGAAATTGCCATGAAAGTCACCAACAAACCTGATTTCGAAGTCAACGATGCAGAATGCAAAAAGGCCACCGGGAAGACCTTGAAGCAATGGTTCAAGGAACTCGACGGAATCGATGGCCTGGAGAAGGGGCGGCGGGCGGCGACGCAACACATCAGCGCGGCAAAGGCCGACGCGTGGTGGCAAACTACGATCGCCGTCGTGTACGAAGCCCACCACGACGTCAAAAAAAAGGACGGTTTGCCCGAGGGTTACACGATCTGCGTCACCAAAACAATTTCAGCGCCGGTGGCAAAAGTCTACAAGACCTGGACGACTCCCGCGAAATTCGCCGAGCTGTTTGGCGATAACGGAACGCAAGACCTGAAAGTCGATGGCAAGATCGCGTGCAAAGCCGGTTGCCAAGGCACATTTACACGCATTCGACCGGACAAAGACTTGCGCTTTACTTGGCAGCACAAGGGCTCGACCGCTCCAATGGTCGTCGACGTTCAGTTCCAGGACGCCAAGGGAAAATGTCTGATGAACGTGATGACCTCGCGGATCCAAACCCGCGCCGAAGCCGACGGCCTGCGCAACGCATGGGCCGAATTCCTCAACGGCCTCAAGAAAATGTGCGAAGCGTAAACTGACAAGCGGCTTCCACAATTTTGTTTGAGCGTTGACACTTGGTTGTCATCCTGTTTGCGAAGATCTCGCGCCGATACGATTTAGATAATCAATTACCGAGTCTCGATTGTAAATCTTGGCATTGTCCAAGGGGGTAAACCCTTCAATATTGCGTGAATTGACATCGGCGCCATATTCAACCAGTAGTTTACAGGCCTCTAAATTTCCATGCCTGGCAGCAACATGAAGTGGCGAATAAAGCGAGGCGTCCGGGCAGATATTAGGATCGACGCCCTTTTCCAGAAGGTACGTCATTACGCGCAAAAAATTGCTGCGAGCAGAAAGGTGCAAAAATGAGTTGTCGTTAAGTTTCTCGAAGATATCAGCTCCATGATCTGCTAAAAACAAAAAGCCATTCTCCGCGTGATCGTGCTTTATCAAAATTAAAAGGAACAACAGTGAAAAATTATCAATATCCCGGTGATTAGGATTGGCACCAAATTCCAAGAGTATTTTTGCGACATCAAATCGTCCGTGATAACAAGCATAAAAAAGAGGCGTGCGACCAATCAAATCAATCTGATCCGGGCTCAATCCCAATTGCAGTATTCGTTTGACTTGCTTAGCATTGTCGCCAAAATAATCCAAGAAATGCGCACCAATTTTTTGGCGAAGCAAGTCCTTGTCAACACCTGTATCCTCAAGTAGCCAAACCATGTCAATTTGGTCTTCGTCAAAATTCGAGATTTGATCGAGTACCTCTGGCGGTATCGTTCGATGCGTTTTCAAATACTCTCGGACCCACTCAATGTCATTATTCTTGATTTTTTGGACGACAAGTTCAATCATCAATTTGGGCGCTCCCAGATGGTCGGCGGAATTTCGGCTGCGCACCAGTAACGAATTGAAATCCGTAATTTGGATCGATCAAATTTGACCGAGGTTGTCCGTGCGACCTCCGATGTCTTAATACATCGGAAAGGATCTCTGGGAATTCGTACCGGGGTAAGTCTGGAATAAGATCGCCGTAGCTCAAATCGTATGCAGCTTTTGGGTATTCCACAAATGGAAAATGAACCCCAATTCGTAAAGGTTCGGGTTCTCAGACATCAGGTTCAACTTCGTTAGGCCCTTCGAAAACGAATCAGAACTGATATTCAAATTTGTGCAACTACCCGTAAATTATCCCAGCTCCGAGCGTTCACCAATACACAAACAAGAGACTTCCGCAGTGACTGCCCAAAGATTCGCAGGCGAAGTGTCCAAAGGCAATATTTCCGAATTTTGCCAAAGGGGATAAAAGCCATTCGGGAAAACTCGTTTATGTGGAGTGATTAAGATTGTTTTGTTGTTTTTTTCAAAATCGATCGCGACCAAATTGGACTCAAATTCGAACTCTTCTCGAGAAAAAACTGCCGCAATCACGCCAATAGATTTCATAACATCGTCGTTTTTTCTCTCCCAAGCTTGGCTTGCCATGGCCAGCAGTTGGTTTCCTCGGAATTCGTCCGAGTTTAATTTGGAAATTTCGATGGCCGGTGCGAACTCGTGCCATGCGCGATTAATTAGTTCATTAGCCAACGCAATTGCCAGGTTCCGCACGAAATACAAGCTTATTTTGCTTGTAATCTCGATACTTGGCACATCCATTTCTGCGAGTTCTCGAGGAGCGGCCAAGATCATTTCAATATCGGTGTAACGAATTTGAAATTTGTTGTGTCTAAACCTTAATTTGTCGAAAAGAACCACATCAATTAGTGTCGACTTGAACGTGGGGGCAGGTAGGAAAAACAAAAAAAGACGTGTCCCGGTTCTCAGGCGTACTTCGGCAAGCTTCCCGCTTTTTGCAAATTCTAAAATCGTTTTTTCAAGTGCCATCAACTATCTCCGCCATCTCCTTCAACTTCAACTCGCTCGGGAAAATCCCGGTTAAAGTTGTGGTCTCGCAATCCTGGAACTGAATCGATTCTTTTATCGTGCATTTTTTCTCTTTGATTCCCAAACCACCATTTTGAATAGACTTGCCAATCATCGACTATTGTCTTGGCGAGTTCTTCAATAAGCTCGCCAGGAATAATTGCGTTTTTCGCAGCTTTTTCAACGCCACCCTCTGCCACGTCAGAAACGACAAAAACAATCACCAAGGGTAACGCCAATCGTCGAAGTACCGATTTCACGATCGCACGTTTTTCACCCTTTATCAGATCCTTTGCACCACGTTCTTCAAGTCGCTGAAAGACTCTTTCTTCAAGATCGTTGGCAATTTGGTTTAATCTGCTGTTTGGATGGGCTCTGGTGACTTCGTCAAAAACGCCTTGGTCAATAATTTCGGTAATGTCCTTCGCAGTTAATGGCGGTGGCGTAACGCCTTTGTGTGGAATTGGTCGAAGAGTGTTTGCGTCGTATCGATGCGCACCCTTTTGTATGTGCGGTGCACCATGATCTGCAGAATCGTAGCGCCAGGTTTCCGTACTAAAGAGACCGAAATGGTCACGTCCAATGACCACTTCATTATTGACATACCTCGTTAAATTAGCATCGCCTGCGACAAACCCAATTGGATCTTCGCTAATCCATTTCCCTGATTGGGGATCGTACCAGCGATTCCAGTGGTTGGAGAGTTGCGTGATTTCGTCGAAGTATTTTCCAGTGTAGGCGAAAACCATGTCGACGGCGGCGTTGGTTTCACTCGTCAACCGGCCGAAAGAATCGTAAACGCGGTGGTTGGTGATTGAATAAGTCGAGCCATTGAAGTCAACCAAGTCGCGAATCGTGCCGAGGTGGTCACCCAGCGCCCAAAGGACATTCCCCGCCGACGATGGATTCGTGATTTGTTCGTCCGCGAACAATTGATCGACCATTTGACCCCACAAGAAACGGTTCGAAACATCCGCTGTCGTTCCGCCATCAAATGCCAACGTCGGATTGATCCCGTCGTAGCCCACCAGGAACGTGGTCGTCACACCCCCGGCCGCCGTGCAAAGCTATGGGTGCCGGACGTAGTTTGAATATTCAGCAACGATTTTTCGCGATCGGGTCGCAGTGCCAACTTCTGTAGTTGCTCCTGTTTCGAGCCATTGCCAATAGTGTACAAGTTCATGCGACAACGAGCAAAGCATCGAAGCTAACGCGTTGTCTCGTGTTAGTTTTGCTTTTAGTTCCAAGTAGTCGCCAGTTGCAACTCGAACAAACGGATACGCGGTCTTGTCAAAAGGGTAAAAAAAGGACGCCGTCACGATCTCGTTTTCAATAGTCTTTAGACGTCTACTATTCGATAGATAAACTCGTAATAGCACTGGAAACGAGTAGTGCAGTCGAGCCCAATCGGCGAAACGAACGAATGCCCGTCGGACTTCGTCGTGTCCTCGATGACCGACGATACGAATTCCTTTTCGATGACAGTATTTGCATCTGAGGTTCATCGGGCAGTTCCAAAAGAGACATTATATTATGTATGTCGAAAAGGGGTCTGGCTTGGCGGTTCGTAACCGTTCACCCGTTGGTGGTAGATTATGCCACTTTTCGTAGGGTGTTGGGAGTCGATGGGATGAGGAGTGAGGGCGGCTTGGTGTTGTGGAAGCTGGCTTCGATTGCTTGAGTGAGGAACTCAAAGGGCGATCGACTTTGTTGTCGGCAGGTTTCGACGACGGTGAGCATTCGTTCGAGAAAACGGCTGCCAGCGCGGCTTTGGGTACCGAAGCTCAACTTGCGATGAATCACGGCGGGGCGCAGCGCACGTTCGGCCGCGTTGTTGGTCGGCTCCAGTCCTTCCACTTCGGTAAAGGTCCACAGCCAGTCCACGTGCTTCAGGAGTTCTTCGCACATCCCGGACATAGCCGGATTGACCGCGAACTTGCCGCGCAGGAGATAACTGGAGAACTGGTGGCGAATCGGTTCCACATCGTCTTGAAAGATTTTCCAACTTATCTCACCCTGTTTATAACGATGCCACCGTTCGAATAGTTTCCGATACTCCCGCATCAAATCCCGCCCCAGCCGTTGGGCCTGTCCATCGCGGTGATCGATCAACTGCTGCAGGTCCCGTTTGAGGTGAGCCCAGCACCATTGCAGGCGATCGGCGTCGAGATACATTTTGGCTCGGTCGCAGTTGATGATCGTTCCCGCGTAGTTTCCCAGGAGTTGCTGGAGCGAGCACCGCGTCCGGTCGGGGAAGACTCCGAAGACGGTGAACTCGCTGGCCACGGCGACCCACAACCAAGCCTTTTTGTTTTGTTCCTTAGTCGGCGATTCGTCGACGAAGAGTTGCGGCTGCTGCGGCAGTTGTTGGCGAAGTTCTTCGTACGATTCTTCCAGCGCGTCGCTGACGGCGTTCTGGATCTTGATCGTCCAACCGGTCGAGCATGGGACGTTGAGGAGGTTGCTTAGGAAGGCGGCGGCGCGGCGGCGGCTTTGCCGAAAGTGCCCCAGCAACAGCCCGCAAAAGGCGGCCAATCGCGGCCCGAATTGCTTGGGCGTCACGCCCGCAGGCAACGACGCACACGTCTGCGTCCCGCACTTGCAAGTCAACCGATGGAGTCGATATTCCGAGACTCTGGGGTGAATCTCCGGCAGCTCGATGACTTGATGGCGAAGCGGTTCGGGGTCGCTGCCGACTAGCGGTCGCTGGCACTTGCGGCACGACGTCGGATGTCGGTCTTCGACGTGATCGCACCGCTCGAGGGGAACAAGCTCGCGGAAGTTCCCTCGATGGCCGGGCTGGGCTCCTTGTTTCTTCCGCGGGCCGTCGGATTTTTTCGCTGCCGGTTTGGGCTTGGCGTGCGGATGCTGAACGCTCGGCGGCAACGACGAATTCTGCGGAGTCAATTTGGCGAACCGCGCCTCCAGTTCCTCGATCCGCTTCTCCAGCTCGCGGATTTTCTTTTCGTAACCTTCGGCAAGCTGTACAATGTACTCCCGTACCTCAGGGGTAATTTGCTGATCAATGTGCGGCGGGATTCGAAAGCGTCGTTTTCTCATACCCCTGACATCGGATCATCCCACGACACCTTTGGTCAAACCAACTCACTTTTTCTCAAATCCCCCGTGAACGGTTACTCGACCCAAAGGGCTGACCAAGATAAGTGGTAATCCCCGCGGGCAATTTCTGCCGCGACGATTCGAAGTTGTGGAGTGCAGTCCCAATCTGCTTGAGGTTGTTCGTACACTGCGTCCGTCTCGCCGCTTCCCGCACCATCTGCACCGCCGGAAGCGTGATGCCAACGAGGATGCCAATAATCGCAACGACAACTAAAAGTTCGATTAAAGTAAATCCATTGCGTCCTCGCATCTTGTTCGAAAGATTAGCTTTTCTGAAAGCACGGTAAATTACGAACGAAATAGCCAAACCGAACGGAGCGCCCAATATCGCCCAATAAGCTAGGTTTGAAAACCCTTCATTTAGTTGCGGCTCAATAAGTCCATAATGCGAGAGGTAAAATGAATTCGGATCAACTTTCTCATTCGTGAAATCAAATTCTAGGTTTCCTTCCCTTTGTTTACCTTGAGATGTTTCTATCCAAAATTCAACAGACTTGGGAAGCATCAAACCTTCAAATTCAAAGTAATTCTTGAATCGTCCAACATGTTTGTAATATTTCGGCCCGGTATTTTCTTTCGAACCAAATTCGTACCAGACAAGTCCAAAATTATGGTCGGGGCTTACGCAAAAGCGACCAACTTCAGGAAATTGTGGTTTGGTATTATCCAAATCTTGTTGGTCATAATTCCATTCATAGATCAAACCGTCTTTGTCCTTTGCTGCAGCAACTACGGAAAATCGTTTATCGACTACAGCATCGAGCAAGGAGAAGTGCGCGCTTGTCCAGCCGATAAAAAAAGGTATTTCTTGCAGGCGGGAGTCTGATTGAAATCGAGCGACATCTCGAATTACAAGTTCTTCGAGCGAAACTTGCTGGCCTTCATTGTTGTCCAAAATGAAGGAATATTTCCCGTTAAAGCCCAGAATTTTTTTTGCCCCATTGACCCTCGTATTTAAGAGCATCATATCGCCGAGAGCGAATGTTGTTTCTCCACCAGCTTCGCTTCCTCCATTAATATGAACATTGATTCCGGTCCGAAAACGCGCACGCAAGCGTTCCCAATTATCCTTAACCTCTCCATAAAGGACTCGAATTTGGTCATTCTTTTCCTGTGGCAAACAGAAACCTGACACGTTTGAAACGTATGATATGAGCGGTGCAAAAATCATGAGCCCAAGAAACCATTTGGAATAAAATCGTGCTTGCATATCACTTCCTCGCATTTCAATAATTTAACTTTCCTTCGTAATGGTTTCGGAGTCGAAGTTTTCGGAATTCCCCTTACTCCGCTAAAATTCTGCTAAATTCGCGGGGTGGCTTCAAGCCTCCGCGAATTTGCAGATTCTTGGACACTCGTCAGGATCGGCCGCACTTACACGCCGCACTCACACCACGAGGTACCACCTCCGACTGTCGATTTTAGTACGCAACTTTGTACAGGTGGCCCGGCCGGACAAGTTTGGAAGGGTTTAAGTCCAGGACAATTCCAGACACCAAGAACTGGAAAATTCCAGACTCTGCCAAGACATATTGGATTAAGGGTTACACCAGGGTCATCGTCCGCAAAAGCTGTCTGAACTGTCCCAAGTGACATCAGAATCCATCCTGAAAAAAGTGCCGAGATCAAGAATTGCTTTAGAAAACTAGTCATTTCAAAACTCCTCAAATTGTGCAAACAAATCAGCAGCAACGACATGTTGCCGCGGCGAATCCAAAAAGAACAACACGCGAAAATGAAAACTTCCAACACGATTCGAAAACAACATAAAGTTGATTTCTCGGTCACTTTGTCCGGCAATCGTTGAATGGACGACGACTTCATCAGGAACTAAGCACTTACACGACGTATTCAAACCTACGATTCTTCGGTCTTGTTTTGAGCGGTTGCAAAGTTGCAATTTGCATTTCACCGACTTGCCAACTGCAATCTTTCCGAGTTGGATCGGTGCCGTTTTAATACTGTCCTGAAAATAACCAAACGTAAGCGAATTTCGCAGTGTTCTGGATTGAAAGGCAATGAATACGATTGCAACAGTCAGAAATCCAGCATACAAGCCCAGATTTTTTGACAAAATCGAAAAAGTTGTTCGAACGGAATCAACTGACAATTGCCGACGCAATGCGAACAACAAAGACACGGCAACCAAATCAAATCCTAAAACCCACGCTGGATGAATTTCGACACTCCCGGCACAACCGCAATTGGTTTTGCCATTACAGATGTTGTAGGTTGAGAAAACTGACATCACACTAAAAAGCGAAATCAGCGCCAGCCATTTGAGTCGATCGTTGGCCATCGAGAAAACGATCCAGACCACGCCCAATTCGGCGAATACAGCAAGCCACAAGAGGGGCAGCGAATTGCCGGTCTTTATGTCGGCGAATGAATCGGTCAGCAGCAGGTGCAGCTTGAGAACTGCGGTGAAGAGGAGAACCAACGCCAAGGCGATTGAAAGGGATCGGAAAGATAACCATTTACGAATCATCGGGTACAGTCTCGACTACCTAGAGGTGTTCGTTGGCTCACCAGCGCATCCTATGGCTAGGTCGGAGCATTCCGACCGTATTTCCAAAATTATTCAAGAACTTTATTCTCGAACCTGAAAAGAGCCGTATTCTGT
>JBEBGH010000202.1:0-9720 GCA_040081565.1 Pirellulaceae bacterium | reverse complement strand
TTTGCCGAGTGTTTAAAAGATATTTTGAAATTCAATAAGGCGTCGGAAAATCAAAAACGACGCAATTTTGTGGCATAAGCTGATTTACTTGATCATTGGCTGAAGCAGTTGGGGAGCGCGAGCGGTTGAAGTGTTCTTGCGGATTCGGGCCTCCAAGTCGGCTAACAAAATCCGCTTTACTTCAAAAATGGCGTGTGGGTTCTGATGGATTAAGGTGTGGTCTTCGTCAACTTCAATCTCCGACTTGGCGAACGGGATCCTGGCACTTTCCAGCGATACAACGCCATCTCCCGGCTCTGTGCCGGATAGTCGCTGCATCAGCGAACGCTTGGTTTCGTTGCCGACAATGTTGTGGTATTCGACGCCTTGTCCAGATTCAGCATTCAAAAGAAATCCAAATAGCGGGTTTTGGGGAGACAATGAATCGATACTGTTGGCAACAAGGAGCGGGTCTTCGTTCTTTAGCAATGGTCTGTTTTGTGAAACGACTCGAGAATAATCATTCGCGACGACTTGGGGTAAGGTGATCAATTTATCACCCAGCCATTGAAGCGTATCAGTCGCGAACGAACTGCCCCGATAGGGAGTGCCAATCGAGATGACCCGTGAGACGCCCGGAACCGGCTCGAAAAAGAAGGTCGACTTGATTCGTTTCAGCACCACCGGGTCACCCTCAAAACTTTCGACGGGATGGTCACTGATTAAATTCCACAGTTCATTGCGGCTATGGATCGTCAACATTCGCGAGACGAGGCCGCCCATGCTGTGACCGACGAGCACTGTTCCTTGGCGCTGATAACCGGGATGCTGGGCACTAAGTTCCAAATCGAGCTGCGCCAGGTCTTCACGGACCTGCCTGGCACTTTCCCAAAACGGTTGTCCGGTCGGGTACAAACAAAACCAGAATTGGTAGTTGTCTCGAATGTCTTTATCGGCGCGTAAATCGTTGAACATCTGCAACCAGGTCACAGGGCTCGACCATAAACCGTGCACCATGACGACCGGAATTTTGTTGGGGTTAAACGGTTCCAGCATGTAGATTCCCTGGTACTGTTTGGCGAAATCAGCGTTGAGCAACGCGAATGTAGCCAGAACATTCGTTTGCAGGAGCGGCTCGTCGAGGTAATACGCCATTGGCGTTGTGATGTCACTTTCCAGTGGAACCGATCGATAGCCAAGATTTACCGTATTCTGCTCCAAGGGGTCTAGTAGAAACAATTTGGCTTTCGCCTGTGCAGGATCGTCGGGCCCAGGTATTAAGTTGGCGGTGCCCTCGATATCGAGAAATGCGGTGAAGGACATCGTCAGTCCCGGAGGATAATGTTTCTCTAATTCAGGTTCTGTACTGCGTTCGCGAATTCCGATCAGCGGCACTCCAAGTCCATAAGTGCGGTATTCATTGGCAAGGCCAAGTGCCTCGTAATCACCTGCAAACACAAATTTTTCGATGGTCTCCGATTTCCACCGACCAGGAATGGCAATTTCGAACTCGATCGATCGATCGAGAGATTTTAATTCAATTGACTTTCCCGGGCGCAGTTCATCGCGCTTGGCCAAGATACGCAATAACTCTTCGAGCGATTGGTTGTAGATGTCGGCGACGCTGCGAAACTGAGGGTCGTAGGCGTTGCGTGTCAAATCCAGGTTGGGATCGAACAGAAATTGATGTGAACTGAGAATTGCGGTGGTGAACATTTCGACGGCGCGTTCTTGTCGGCCCATGCGCATGGCCCATTCGCCTTGTTGAAAAGCCAACTCGGCAACCGCGTGGGCTTTTTCCAGCGAAGGCTTCTGAATGGCATACGTTTGCAGTTTGCGAATGGCCGCGTCGCTGTCGCGGATATACTCTTCGTGCGTCAAGAACTGCCGTAATAACTGCTCGGTTCGTTCGCTTGGTTTTGGCGGCTTGGCGAATAAGCGAGTGACGGGACCGAACTGGTGTTTCCGTTTGACCGCTTTCGTTCCAATCGATTTTGAGCCGCGCCAACTGAGGACGCTTGCTGTGCGACGTGCGGTGTCCAGCGAAAAGGTCGCGCAAGATGTGAGGAGCAACGCTCCGCACACGATCGACAGCCACAGCACGCGGAATCTCAACCCCGCTGAAAACGGACGATTTCGTTTATGACGTGTTTGTAAATCGAGTTGAAAACGCAGGCGGAGCATGGAACCGTGGTGGCAATGAGCGCAATAAGAACAGTTTCATTACCAAAATTGCCTGACCTGGGTCAATTGATCGAACCTGTGTGGCCAGCACCGCGACAGAATCGGCGGTATCTTGAAGAATTGACAACTTCAGCTAGCAGGACGAAATTCAATTGTTGCCCGCAGATGTTCACTTACTGAAGGATCTGTTGCGGATCGGTGTACAAATTGAATCGGCTTTGCGAGGCGAAACCAGCCAATGCCATTCCGAAGCGCTCCGCCGTTTGAATGGCCAGACTGGAGGGGGCTCCGATAGCCACCATCATGGAAATGCCGGCGACAATTGATTTTTGCACGAGTTCAAAGCTCGCCCGCCCGCTAACCACCAAGATCGAATTGGTCGCCGGTAACTTGTTCGCTTGCAATTCGCAGCCAATCAATTTGTCAACGGCATTGTGGCGACCAATATCTTCGCGAACCGCAAAAATCGTTCCCGTCGCATCAGCAAGCCCCGCCGCGTGGATGCCGCCGGTGGCGGAGAACGTAGGTTGAATATCCTGCAATGAATCCGGTAATCCAAAAATGATTTGATGGGGCAATCTCAAATCGGTTATCACCGGCCGGATCCCTTTGTTTGAAAGAGCATCAATTGATGCTTTACCGCAAACTCCGCAACTGCTGTTGGTGAGGAAATTCCTTTCCAGTGTCGAAAAGTCGACTTGGATATCGGGTCGCAAAAATACTTTCACAGTGTTCCGATGAGGTTCACCCGTTTCCGTTACCCCTGTGAATTCGACGGATTCCACGTCCTGGGCCGAGCGAATTACGCCTTCGGAAAACAGAAATCCCAAAGCCAGATCCAAGTCCTGTCCTGGAGTTCGCATGGTTACCGACAGGCTTCGCAGCCTTCGATTTTCAGCCGCACCGAAAATCAAGCGAATTTCCATCGGCTCTTCCACCGCGACATGATCGTCGCGATTGAGAGTTCTCTTGTGCGAAAACTCGCGGATTGGAATGACGCACTCGAATTGTTTGCCTGACATGCTTCGATTTTACTCTCGCGACGTTAGATCATCCACCGTCAGCGACGGTGGACGTGCGGTGCACGGATGGTCTAATAGCCGTCTGCCAGGCGCTTGAGGTGCTCGACGACTTGGATTTGTACATCAGGAAATTGAGTTTCGATGGTGCGCGAGATGGATTGAGCTTCGCCGCTAATTCGCAAGCGAGCCAGTGAATCCCGAACAATTTTGCGAGTTTCCGCAGACTCATGCATTAGGAAATGGACCCATAACCATGATTCGGCATATTCCAGCTGATTGAAATCAGAGGGCTCGCGGAACATTTCCAGTCGTTCAAGGTTCGGTTGCCATTTGCCTTTACGAAATTCGTTGGTGAGTAAGAAAATGTGGTTGGTATTCAAACCGTTTTTTGATCGCTCGACCTCATAAAATTCGGCCAAACCCTCGTCGAGCCAAAGGGGAATGTTGTCGACGACGCCATGCAAGTAGGCGTGGGTGACCTCGTGCCGCAAATCTTCGGCGATGCGATCGCCCCAGTATCCATAGACGTTCAATTCGGTATCGCTTTTGACAAAGAAGGCGCGACGATCTTGAAACTCCCCGGCAATTCGTTTGGCGTACTTGCGAAATTCATCCTGGTCAGCAAACAAATAGATGTGAACGGGCTCGTCCGAAGCCGGTAGCAAAAGGTCCCTTCCCAAGTCGTCCCGCCGTTTTTCTAAATCTTCGAACAGCCGATGTTTTCGTGGTAAACGAAAATCGCTGTGGATGATCAATTGCTCTCGTTCCATTTCGACTTTGCTAGGAGGCTCGACGACTGGTTTTAGATGCAATGCGTGGCAGCCCACGAGTAAGACACAAACGGTCATCAGAAACATGAGCCGCTGGCTCATCGTTCCGTGCCGGAGCCGCTGTGTTGGCATCTCGAATCTTAGTGACGATTTCGAATACGGCACGAATACGAATCTCTGTACTGGGACGAACGTTTTGGTGTCGCAGAGAATAGCACGATGCTGCCGAATTCGTGAACTTCATTTTGGCCTCCAAAACTGCTAGCACTCGGCAGCCTTGGACGATGGACATGCGGGACCAAATTGCAAGGTTTGCTCTTGAATTGCTCGGGATTCGCCTCTAGTCTCCTGCCTTGTATGGAAATTTCGCAGCGCGTCATCGAACAAGGAAGTTCGGCCATGAAACTTCGGGCCAATTTTTTCACCAATAGCTTGTGCATTGTCCTCGCTCTTTCGTTCGGCAGTTCATCACAAATCGGCTGCCAAAATCTGGTGCAGCGCGGGCAGAGCCCGGATCCGGCGACGCTGATCGACGACCAAGACAACCAGTCGAAGACTAAATACGTGGGGCCAATTACCGTCTTTTCAGGATTTGATCACGCTAAATTGCAGGCCATCGGTTTAGTTGTTGGTTTGAAGGGCACAGGTAGCGATCCGGGCCCGTCGTGGCAACGCGAGAAGTTGATCGATGAGTTAAAGTTGCGTATGAAAACCAATGATCCACAAAATCTATTGGCCAGCCTCGACACGGCGATGGTCAAGGTCACTGCCTATTTTCCTCCCGGAGCGAAAAAGGGGGATCGCGCTGATTTGCTGATTGAACCGTTTGACAATGATGAAGTCAAATCGTTGAACGGGGGCCGACTGTTGCTCACCTCCTTGCGGCCCTACGCCGTTCTCGGAAACAGCGTCAAGTCTGGCAATTCAATGGGTTCGGCCGAAGGTTTTGTGTTGGAGGACGGCCTCTTCGAAGCTCGCCAAGATCGATCCAACCAGGTTCGAGGTTTGGTGTTAGGCGGCGGCGTACTGAACGAAGACCGCGTTCTGCTGATTAACGTGAAGGAAGAAAAGCAAGGCCTCAAGTCAGTTGCCGAAATAACCTATGCCATCAACAATCGATTCACGGTTGTTACCGGCGATGGCCGTGTCGGCGCAGCCAATGCAAAAACGGATCGCGTCATCGAACTGAGAATTCCGGAGATGTATCGCGAAAATGTCGGCCGATTCACCCAAATCATCTCGAACATTGCTTTCGAAGAAAACGCCAACGATCGCGTGAATCGACTGGACGAATTAGAACGACAGTTGGGGGATCCAGAACAAGCGCGAGTGGTAACCTTGCGATTGGAAGCCCTTGGCAAAGAAGCGGCTTCCGTTCTGAAACGAGCCCTAAAACACCCCAATATGGAGGTCCGCTCCCATGCAGCCGTGGCCCTTGCATACTTGGACGAGGCCGATGGAATCGATGTGCTCCGGGAGGCCGTGGCCACCGATCGCGCTCTGCGATGGCACTCGTTGGCTGGTTTACAGGTTCTGTCCGACCCGCGCGCCTCGGCCGCTCTTGGTGATTTGATGAATGCCGAAAGCGCCGAAGCCCGATACGGTGCGTTTCGTACCTTAAAAACTCGCTCACCCAACGATCCATTGGTCAAAGGCACCGTTCTTGCGAAAGACTTCGCTTTTCACGTGGTACCAACAACCGCGCTGCCGATGGTCCATCTTTCTCGCTCCAAATCACCTGAAATTGTGTTGTTTGGTGACGAACAGTCTCTTTCATCCGATGTCTTGTTCTTAAAATCGGGATTGACGGTCAAGGGAAACGGTTCTGGAAAAATCGAGGTTGTTCGTTACATCGATGGCGAAAGAGTCCACCAAATCGTCGGAAATCGTGTATCGGAAGTGGTCCATGCGATGGCTTCCGTGAACTGTCAATACAGTACGTTGGTCGAATTTTTTCGTGTCGCGAAACAAAAGGAATGGCTAACCTCTAAATTGGCAATCAACGCCGTGCCTCGTCCAGGACGGGAACGGATGGAGGGTGAAGTCGAAGGCTTTGCGGACACGAATGATCAATCGGAAGCGAATGGTTCAGCGAGTCCGGAGTCCATGTCTAATGCCGAATTCACCCAAACTCGGATGGAGAACAACACGAGTTCTCGCAAAAGCGGCGAGCGGAAGAGCGGAGTATTAGGTAAATTGGGAGAGTCGTTTTCGAAATCGAAAAAAGTTCCTTAACCGTCACTACGTCTGGTCATGCTCAAAGCGTTAGAGCTAAGCGGATTCAAAAGCTTTGCCGACAAAACTCGATTTGATTTTCCGGCGGGAATTACCGTTGTCGTCGGTCCTAACGGTTCGGGCAAATCCAACATTGTCGACGCGATCAAGTGGGTCTTGGGCGAACAATCCGCGAAGAGCCTGCGCGGCAAGGACATGTCAGATGTGATCTTCAAGGGCTCCAGCGGCGCAAACGCACGTAAGCCCGCAAATAGCGCATCCGCGACCATTATTCTCGACAATTCAGATGGCCGGCTGATGAACGATTCGCCGGAAATTCATGTGACTCGCCGCGTTTATCGCAGCGGCGAAAGCGAATACCTCATCAACAACGAGCCCTGTCGGCTGAAAGATATTCGCAACCTGTTTCGCGGAACGGGCGTTGGTACCGACGCCTATAGCCTGATTGAACAGGGCAAAGTCGAACGGATGTTGCAGGCAAGTGCCAAGGACCGCCGGGCAATCTTCGAAGAGGCAGCCGGCATCAGTCGCTTCAAAGCCCAGAAGATCGAGGCCGAACGGCGATTGGAACGCGTCCAAACAAACTTGACGCGTCTGGCCGACATTGTCGAAGAGGTCGGTTCACGATTCCGCAGTATCAAGAATCAAGCTTCAAAAGCTTCCAAGTACAAAGAATACACCGATCGACTCCAGGAATTGCGGACGTATGTCGGAGCGAAAGATTTTCGTACGCTGGGCGAGCGAATCGAAACACTAAAAACTCAAGCCACGACTTTGCAATCGCAGCTTGAATCGGGCAAGAAAGATATTGTTGACCTTTCGACCAAGCATCAAGATGCTGAAGCTCGCGTCGACAAAATCGCAGCAGCAGCCGACCAACTGCAAGAATCTGTTGTCGGCATTCGTGAACAATTATCTCAAGCAGAATCGTCGATCGAAATTTCGCGGCAACGAATTCTCGACTTAAACCGCCGCGACAAGGAAGTCACTGAATCACTGGGCAAGCAAACAAGTCGTTTGCAGGAAGTGACGACGAACCGTGCCGCCGTTGAAAGAGACCTGGCGGCCGGCAAAAAACAAAACGCCGAGATCCGCGCGCAATTGCAACAATTCGGTACTGCGATTGCGCAAGCCGACTCGGCGACGCAACAGCATGTGATGCGAAGCGAAGAGTCCCGAAAAAAGTCCGAATTGCTGGCAAACGTTGTTCGTGACCTGACGCAACAAATTAGCGGACACACTGTCCAAATCGAGCTGCAGCGGCAGACTCATCAAAAGATATCAGCGGAAGCATCACAGCTACAAACACTGGTTCGCCAGCAGCAAAGCCTCGTCAGCGAGATCGAAAATCGATTTAGTGAATGCAATCGCAAGGCCGAGTCATCCGATTCGGCTTTGGCTACCGCCCGACAGTCAGTGGAAACCATCACGCAGCGCCTCGGTGAATTGCAGGCCCGGCAACATGACCTCAAGACGCAACACGCGGGAGTTTCGCAACGCGCGAAAGTCATCGAGGAGTTGGAAAAACGGCTGGAGGGTGTTAGCTCGGGTGCTCAGGAGTTGCTGAAATCTGCCCGCCGCCAGAATACCGATTTGGCCGATCGAATTGTGGGCCTTGTCGCGGACTTGATTCAGGTGAATGTCCAACATGCAGGGATTGTCGATGCCGCGCTCGGCGATCGGGCTCAATACATTGTCGTCAAAGATGATCGACTGGCCCGCGACTTGGCCGAAGGCCGCTTGAGTGTTTCAGGACGCGTAGGAATTCTTAGCCTGGATGGAATCTATTCGCTTGGTAGTCGGCTCGATATCGATTTGGCAAATGTTGAAGGAATCATTGGTTCGGTGGATTCGCTCGTGGACGTCGGCGGCATCCATAGTGGTTTTGTCCGCAGCTTGCTTCGTGGCACTTGGATTGTCAACGACCTAAAAACGGCGTTCCGAATGCGACGCGAACATTCGGACCAGGTTCGCTACGTTACGCTGAGCGGGGAAATCCTCGAGGCGGATGGCACGTTGGTCGTTGGTCCGAAGTCCAGCTTTGAAGGCCTCGTCTCTCGCCGTAGTGAACTCCGCGCTCTAGCCGCGCAATCCGAAGGCCTGAAGCAGGAAATCGCAAGTATTGATCAATCGATCGCCACACTCAAAAGCGAATTGAAACAAGGACAGGCGCAAGTCCAAAAGTTGATCAATGAAAATCAATCGTTGTCCAAGGAATTGGCACAGTTCCAAGCCCAATTGAGCGCAGCACAACGTGACTTGAAAATTTCGCAGGAAAAATCGACGGTTGTGAACCAGGAAATTTCCACAGTCGCCCAGTCACTCAAATTGGTCGAGGCGACACTCACGTCGTTGCAAAGTGAATACGCCAAAAACAACACATTGATCGAGTCGGTGGTCAGCTTTTTAACCAGTACCCAGTCGGAGGTCGATCGACTGCAGAATCAACAACGCGATTTGGAAAAGCAAGAAAATGCTGCTCGTGTGCAGCTCGCCAAGAGCGATCAGCAGCTTTTAGACTTGGAAAGCCGGTTGGCGGAATACACTCAAGCTATCGGTGAGTTGGAACAATCTACATCGCTAGCACAGAGCGAATTGGATTTGATCAAGCAAGGAATGGCAGAGGCGAACGAGATTTCGACAACTGCCAGCAAAAGGCTCAACGAGTTGACTCAACTCCGCGAGGCAAAATCTGCAGAATTCAACCAATTGCATACCGAGCGATTGGAGCTGGATCGAAACCGAAAAGAAATCGCCGCCCAACTCCATAAGCTACGAGACAGCCTGCATTCTCAGGAAGAACAGTTCAACGAACTAAACTTCAATTCCAAACGCCTGGAGCTGGAACGCAATCAGCTGGCAGAACGGCTGAAGGAAGACTATGGAATCAATGTTGAATCGATTGAGCAAGAGGCAACTCAAGAACAACTTCAGAACCGGGAAGAGATTGATCGCGAGATAACGGAGCTTCGTCAAAAAATTGGTTCGATGGGAGCCGTTAATATGCAGGCTCTGGTGGAGCTTGAGGAACTGGAAAGCCGCTATCAGACGCTGGACCAGCAATACAAGGATTTGGTTGAGGCGCGGGATTCCCTGTTGCGGATCATTCAAAAAATCAACAACGACAGCCGTCGCTTGTTCGTCGAAACTCTGGAAGCCATTCGAACCAACTTTCAAAAGCTTTTCCGCCAGACGTTTGGTGGCGGTCAGGCGGACATCATTCTGGAAGAGGGAGTTGACGTTCTGGAAGCGGGCGTAGAAATCATTGCCACGCCCCCTGGAAAACCAAAATTCAACAACTCCCTATTGTCGGGCGGCGAGAAGGCATTGACAGCAGTTTCGCTGCTGATGGCAATCTTCCAGTTTCGTCCCAGTCCATTTTGCGTGTTGGACGAAGTCGATGCTCCTTTTGATGAAGCGAACATCGGGCGATTTATCGACGTGCTCAAAAGCTTTCTGGGATGGACGAAGTTCGTCATTGTTACCCACTCCAAGAAGACCATGACCGCAGCCACGACCTTGTATGGGAT
>JBEBGH010000544.1:0-2537 GCA_040081565.1 Pirellulaceae bacterium | reverse complement strand
TCGACTCACTATGGAAGCGGTTCATCGGCGATGGGCCTCGAAGGCGGTCCAACATGGTCTGGCAAAAGCGAAAACGTTACGACCAACATTTCGACTTACATTGTGCACGTCAACGATTTGGCACAAGCCGAAGCCATCGTAGCCAACGGCTCGTTCAACCCATCGAGCTTCCCCAGCTTTTTCCATGTCAGCGTGACCAGCAACTTTGAGTTCAAGGAACTTGAACCCAGCATCGGGCAATTGCGCGGTTACAGTGTGACCTCTTCGTATATTTACGACACCGCCATGATTTGGGGAGCCACCAGCGTCGTTCCCGACGGCAACACGACGACGACCTACAATCATGACATAGTGCTGATGAGCCACTCCGAAGGCTCACATCTCTACCAAGCCTTTCTGTCGACCATGCCCAACGGTGATGTCGTCGAGACTTTCACTTCGTCTGGATCAGGGCTCGCGACCAATCTGGAGTTCATGGGTTCCGTAATCACCGCGAACACGGTTGAGGGCGATTTGACAGGAACGGGCTTCGGTACAATTTCCAACGGTGTCTTGACCAACGATTCTCTGATCAACCGTTCCAGCATCTTCAATTACAATGGCAACGGCAGCACACTTACGGCAAACGGCAACTCGGCCAGCAGCACAGCGAGACTGGACAGTTCCACGTACACGGCGCAAATTTCACGAGATCTCGACGTAACTTACACGACTCGCAAGGACCTGTCTTCAAACCTCACCAGCGATCCAAACAGTACGACCGCTGGTGCGATTTATTCCGGAGCAGGCGAAGGCGCTCCGATCGAAAGCCTGATCTCCTCCGGTGCTGGAGCCATTTCCTCCGACAGCCGCGTCAATGCCAACGGATTCTTGAATACGCTGTTGACTAAGAACTCGTTTTACGCCGGGAACACCGTTGAGACTTTGGGCGGCGCGGGAACGGACTTTGCCGATACCACCGGCAGCTCAGCGTCTGGAGCAGGCAACTACCTGATCGTAGGCAGTGCGCCGAGCCGAAAAATGATGCGCTCAGGCAACTTCAGTAGCTCGATCGGGACCGACTCTGTCTCGACCGTAAACACGGTAATTGGCTTGCAGCTCAACAAACTTAATGCGAACGATACCGAAGGCGAATTAGGTGGCTCGCTGGTCGTCCAAGGCGTTACACCTCTTCTCAAAATCACGACGCTGTTCTCATCGACTTATGATGACCGGGACCTGTGGGGAATCGTTACGCCAGCCGACGACGCAACGACGCTTGCCACCGCAGCCGCATTGAACGCCGACGCTGTGGGCTACCTGGAAAACTTCAGCCCAAGCGGATTGGCTGCCGCACCCAATCACAACTACGTGACAGGCAACGCAGCGGGGGCCGAAGCGGGTAAGAATTTCGGTTGGATTTGGAAGGCAGGCAAGTTCAATAGCTCTTCGCTCGATCAAAATTCGGGCGACCATACGTTTACGACTACGGCGAACTTTGCGCCAAGCCAAAAGCCAATTATCAACGGCCAAGACAATGCCAATATGCAATTCTTCAAGAACCACAACTACAGCGGTTCGGTCGACCGGCTCTATTCCGTCGGGAATTTTTTAGCGAAAGACGGTGCTGTCTCGTTATCTCAATTCAATAACCGTGGCAGCGGCTCGAGTCATGGCAACTATGGCGGATCGTCAAACCTGTCGATCCAAGAGCGTGTCCAACCACCGCCACCTCCGCCGTCAAACTCGACCGGCGGCAGTACTTCGACAACCATCGCGGCTCCGGCATTGATCGATCTCTACGATATGAATGGGAGCAGCAGTTCATTTTTCGACGAGACCTTCGATTCGGGGATCAATGTCAGTCTGTCTACCGATTCGGTACTTGGTGACTTCACCGATGACATTAACAACTTTACTCGTTTTCAAAACCAAAAGAGCTTTTCTGAGACCACCAATTTGATCTTGGGAACGACATCCAGTTCCATTACCAATGCATTGGCAACCGATGCCCACAAGTCGTTACAGTCCAGCAATGGCGGGTTCGCATCGACAATTCTGGGTTCGGGAACAGGCTTCAACCATTACCATGCGAAAAAGGCGGTCGGAACCACCGGTTCCAGCTCCGGCTCTGGTGGCTCGACTGCGGGCACCGGTTCGGGAAATGCTTCAGCGAATTTCGAATATGAATTCACCAGCGTCCCATCGTTTTCAAGCGATGGTGGCAACAACTCCAGTTGGAACGGCACGCTCAAGAACGGTATTCGTAATGTGAGCAATCCCAACGCCTATACACTCGTCGACGAGACGGACGGGCCCGTTTATAGAAAGTCCGACGGAACCAAGGAACTCAGTCACGCTGGCAGTTCGTCGAGCGAGTCCGGCGGCGACTACACGTTCACTACCACTCGGCCGAGCTACGACCTCAAGCTCATCAATGGTGCCACCGGACTTGGTGGTGGGTCTGAATCTCCACAGGACGTTATTGAACAATACGAGTTGCAACCGATCGGGGAGATTATCGACACCGTCGAGTTCTTTGACGACACAGAGTTTAG
>JBEBGH010000201.1:0-9748 GCA_040081565.1 Pirellulaceae bacterium | reverse complement strand
ATCTTTTTCACAAGGTTCTTCTCTGAATCAACAAACCACAACGTCAAATCGCGTTTACGACGGCCGCCACGGACAAGTTGAACTCCCTCGGGCAATGGCTCGAGCTTGGCGTCAAATTCTTCCGGCGCATCCACCAGGACGACAACGGAATCGGACTTGATCCCCAACTTCTTGGGTAATGGAGTCCCCGAATACGCTCCCGACTTCGAGCGTGGCACAATCGGATCGCGTACGGGATTGGCGATTGCCTTGGTGACTGCGGTTTTGATTTTGGACCAAGTTGTGTACGTAGCATCGGGGAAGAGGTTCCGATTCGTCTTTACTTTTTCAGGGTCGCCTTCGACGAATACCATTGGGATATTTCGCGTAGCCTTAGTTTGCCGTAACGCCATTGCCACCGCTCGCCCATGAGAAGGCAAACGCGACAAATCAATGACGAACGCTGCCGCCGGTGAACTGTTTTTCAACTTGGCGCTGGTCGGTTGCAGGTTGAGATGGCTGGCATCAAACCCTGCAGCATCGAGCCGCGCCAACCTTTCCGGCACCTCTTCTGATTTCCAATGCACTAACTGAATGGATTTTGGGTTTGCCATGATTGCCGCCTTTGGAGGCTATCCCAAAAGGGTTCAGACCCTTGAAAAGGCAGAGCCGGTCAGACCCCCCTTGGGATAAGCGTTTAGTAATTCGTGTAGTGGGTCATTATTACACAGGACTGTTTTGTGTTGCGACCGGTGGGTCACGAGGCGCAAGAATATGATTTGCTGTTCATTGCCTTTTTTCCAATTAAACTATCGTTGAACGGCGAAAGAAACAGCAGGTTGGCCTGCGATATTCATCGACGTCGGAACTTCGGTGATTCATCGGCTGTCTTTCTGGGATTTGGCGGTATTTGATGCGTGAAAGCATAAGTTGGTATAGCACTCGGTTGCAACGTGAGATGCCGTTGATTCGGTGGGGACATTGGGGAACGCCCTTGCTCATCTTTCCAACCGCTGGTGGCGACGCCGCGGAGATTGAAAGGTTTCATCTCATTGCCGCGTTGGGGCCATTGATCGAAGCGGGACGCGTCAAGGTTTACTCCGTCGACAGCGTGGCGGGCCGGACTTGGTTGACCGACAAGCATCACAATCCGGCTCATTGTGTCTGGGTGCAAAAACAATTCGATGCGTACATCCGGGAAGAAGTCGTGCCGGCGATTCGCAACGATTGTCGCTCCGACAATGTTGAGATCATGACGGCCGGTGCGTCGATCGGTGCGTTCAATGCCCTTTTGACGTTGTGTCGTCACCCCGATGTTTTTTCCAAGGCCATATGCATGAGCGGAACTTACGACATCGAACATTGGCTGGGAGGAAACTGGCACGACGAGTTCTATTACCTGTCGCCTGTGCATTTTGTTCCGGGACTTTCCGATGGCCACCATCTCACGCAGCTGCGCCAACGATTTGTTGTGTTGGCAACCGGGCAAGGGAAGTACGAGAACCCCGGCGATTCCTGGAAGGTCGCCCATGCTTTAGGGTCGCAGGGAATTCCCAATCACGTCGACTTGTGGGACGCTAGTTGGGACCATGACTGGCCGACGTGGCGAAAAATGTTGCCCCAATACGTCGCCGAATTGGCTGGATAGATCGGCAATTGGCTCGTTGCGAGCATATCGCTCCATCGCTCCAACTCGCGCCGTGCGAATCCTGATCGGAACCAGTTTCGCCTGACCTTCATATTTGAAAATGCCTGCAACCAGTCGTCATCCCGAACACCGGCAACCATTGTTATTGCTCGGTGAGCAGCGCGAGGAACCGCGATTGCAACAGGCTCTGGAACGCTGGAAGATTTCCGGCCCGGTGGGTTTAATCGCTGCGGGCTGGGAAGAAGACGAGTTCGAAGACGAATGGGTCCGCTCCGCAGTACAAAACCAAGTCGTCAATTCGCAACTGTACGAACTGGCGGACCGAATGTTCGCCGAGGATCCCGAGGTCTTGGCCCTGTTACGCAGCCGTCAGGACCGCTTGCGCGAACTCCGCGAAATCAACCAAGTGCAAGTCGACCGCATGTGCCGTGTGATTCGCGAGTTGATGCGACGCACGACTCAGTCACCGGCAGTTCAAGAGGCCTTGGAATTGACGGCGCGTCAAATTCGCGAGGCCGACGAACAACATTTACAGCGTGTCAACGAAGTGCTGCAGGAATTTGAAGAGCGGATCGCGCCATTGAATCGTCCGGCAGTCCTCACCTATCGTGCAAGCGTGCTTGAACGACTACAGGGTTGTGAGACACTGTTGTTGGCCGGAGGACACGTTGGCGTCTTGTTGAATCGCCTGGAACTGAGCCGCTTGCTGACCTTCCTGCCGCTGCCCGTAATTGCTTGGTCTGGGGGAGCGATGGCATTGGGGGAACGGGTCTATTTCTTCAATCAGATGATTCCGCATGCGACTGGTGAGATGGAACTTTCGCGACGCGGCAAAGGCCTTTACACCCAAATGCAACTGTTTCCACGCGCGGATGAACGATTGAAGGTCAACGATCGCATTGAGATGGCCTTGCTCGCCCAACGAGTCGCGGAGCCTTGCCTATTGCTCGATCATGCGTCCGAATTGGAGTGGGACGGAGAACGCCTGGTGAACTGTGCGGGCGTGCGATTTCTTCAGGAAGATGGTGATGTCGTGGAGTGGAAGCCATGACGATTACTCACTTGCAATTAATTCTCGCTGCCAACTCGGGTGACGCGGCGATCGCAAAATTGCTTCAGGGGATCTCGCTGCCGCTTGTGCAAGAAAACGAAGCGACGTTTTTGTTCGAGGCGGGCGACGCGGAAGCCGTCTTTTTGCAGCATTGGGTGTTTGGCTTGTCGTCTCGAATACCGTTCGAAAAACTGGGCGAAACGAGTTGGTGGGTTCTCACCTTGGCATTTCCGCTCAATTCGCGAATCGAATATAAAATCGGAGTTCGCCAAAACGGAGTGGAGGTCTGGCTCCACGATCCAGGCAACCCGCGAATCGCCCACGATCCTTTCGGCGGGAATTCAGTGGTTCAACTAACAGGATACGTTGAACCCGAATGGAGTTTGTCGGATCCCGAAACGCCGCAGGGAACACTTGAGACTTGGAGTATTCCCAGTCGGGCATTAGGTAACGAACGACAGGTTCGAGTTTATTTGCCCGCGAGGTTTCGGCCGAACCGTCGACATCGCCTGTTGATGGTCCATGACGGTGACGACTATCTTCGTTATTCCCGATTGGGGGCGGTGCTGGATAACTTGACTCAACGCTGGGAAATTCCGCCGCTCGTCGTCGTCCTTTTGAATCCCCAAGATCGATTGCGGGAGTACGGTGCCGACCCTCGCCATGCGGCCTTCGTTGTCGAGGAGTTGTTGCCAGAAGTTGAACGCCGCTACCCGGTGATTGCCGATCCGTCTGCCCGTTGTTTGGCAGGCGCTAGTTTCGGTGGAGTCGCCTCGTTAGCCACCGCTTGGTACTACCCGCAGACGTTTGACATGCTCCTTTTGCAGTCAGGCTCATTCGCTTTCACCGATATTGGTTTGCACACTCGCGGCCCGGTATTCGACCCGGTTGTCGCCTTCATGAACAAGTTTCGCCAATCAGTCGGGAAGCCCGCGCGAAAGATTTACGCCAGTTGCGGCATTTACGAAAGTCTCATTTATGAGAACCGTTCGTTAGTTCCATTGCTGCAAAACGCTGAAGTTCAAGTAAAATTTGAAGAGGCTCGCGACGGGCACAACTGGGAGAATTGGCGCGATCGTTTGCGCAATGGTCTAACGTGGCTGTTTCCTGTTCCGCTTTGGTTTTATTACGAATAGTTTCGGAAAGTGAGGTCCGTTGTGGCCAATGTGACAAGACGAATCGGATTGTCTTTGGGAGCAGATTTGTGCTGGCCAATTTGCTTTGAAGAAATCTTGCGTCGGCTTGATTTGAATATCAAGAGCGGCAAAGACACGTTGACCTTCGAGGTCGATCGCGTGACCATCGAACCGTTCGACATTCGTCAGCCGTGCAAATACGACGTCGTGGTGGACCGCCTCACGCACTGGTACCACACTAGTCGCGAATGGATCAAAAAAGCCATCCTGATGGACGGTCTCTACGTCTTCAACAATCCGTGGTCGATTCAGTCGATGGAAAAGCACACGACTTATTGTGCCATGACGAAGCTCGGTTTGCCCGTTCCGGAAACGTGGCTGATTCCTCCCAAAGCCTACGAGCCGGCGGCCGATCTGCAAGTCACCCTGGAGCGATACGCCAAGTTTTTTGACTTGGGCGAGATCGGTGAAAAGATCGGCTACCCGCTGTACATGAAACCGTACGATGGCGGAGCTTGGCGTGGCGTGAGCCGAATTGCTGATACGCAGAGCCTTTGGAATGTTTACGACCAAAGCGGCACAAGCATTATGCACCTGCAAAAAGGCGTTGACGACTTCGATCTGTTCGTCCGCTGCATTGGCATCGGACCGCAGTTCCACATCATCAAGTACGACCCAACAGCGCCGCTACATGATCGTTACACTATGAGTCGCAACTTCATGTCACCGCAAGAGGAACAGAATCTGCGTGACATGACCATGACGATCAATTCGTTCTTCGGCTGGGACTTTAATTCCTGCGAAGCCATTCGCAAGGACGGGCAATGGCATCTGATCGATTTCGCAAATGCTTGCCCGGATTCGCAAGTGACGTCTTTGCATTACCATTTTCCTTGGCTTGTCACGGCAAATTTGAAGTGGGCGATTTATGTGGCGGCAACCAAAAAGGCGTTCCGAAAATCGCTGGATTGGGAGCCCTATTATGCGGCTCTGGCCAAGAAGAAAACCGATGCAACACGGTTGGCAGCCTACGCCGAAATCGGCCATGAACGAATGGAAACGAAAGAATTCGAGGCCTTCTGCAAAAAGCACCTCTCGCATTTGGACGACGTGGCTCGAGATTTCTTTGGTAGCGACATGGCCCGGGAGGCGATTCGCTCCAAGGTCACAGCTCTGTTCCCGCCTCATGAGATCGATGACTTCACCGAACTCTTTTTCAATCGCGTGCAGCAATCATGTGCGGATTCAGTCTCGCAGTAAGCAGCACAAAGTTGCCGCGAATTACTCGGTAAATAGTAGAATCAAAATGCCAATCAAAAAAAACGGCAAAAGAACAAACGAAAACCAATCCCAACGTTGATACGACGCATCAATAACAAGCGCGACGATGCAAACGACAGGACCGATGAAGAACACTATCAAGAAGAGAAATGACGTTAATAAATAGAGTAGGTAGTCGATACCTGTATCCGGATCCGGCTTGGCCCCGAGCCCGAAATGCAACATCATCGGGAGTAACGCGAAGAAGGATATTGAACAAATTATCGCCGCGATACTCCAATATGCCGGATTGAGAAATTTAGGCGGTGGTTCGAATGGATTGTGAATCATGAACTCTTGCTCCAGCGGCGAAAGTACAAGGCACTGCACAGAACTCCGCACGTTGTGATGATTAAGCCACACAATCCAAAAATGGGGTAATAGAGGACGATCGCCGAATTACAGTACTCGGTGTCGTTTGACCAAAGCCAGAACGTAACGAACACACCGAGCGTCGCAACTCCAAACATCGCAATCAACGATACTCTACGCCAACCAGAAATAAATCCTGCCAACGTTAATCCTGCTGCAACCCCTAGGATAGTTGAAAGCGGCAAAGAGCCTAAAAATGCTGCTTGTCCGTAGGTATATATTGGTGGGTCAACTTGTGGCATTACGACGGATTCGAGAATTTGAAGTGAGATAAGGTAACCGGCAAATCCGACGAATCCACCCAAGGATGTACAAATGACAAAACAAATCAACGAAGTCAAAATTTCCCGATTCGGTTTCATGGCAACAGTTGACGTGGCTTCGTCAATCGTTGAAACATTATGCGGCGGGACATACGGATTGGTTTGCATGCGGTTTTAATACGGTATCGTTGTTTCTCAGCTGCCGTGGACGTTCGGAACAATTAGCACATTATCCTCCAATTGGAACAAATAAGAACTTGAATGCGTTACGCGATAACCTACCATGGCGGTCGCTGACGGTTGCTTTCCTCGATCATCGCCCAAAAACAGCTGGCGAAAAAAAACGAAAAGAACAAGACCGCCGCAAACCATGTCCAGCGATGGGCCCATGCGTTCAATACGAGAGCAATAAGGCAAACGAGCGAAGCCGCAATCGAAATTGGTAAAAATAGAGGGGCTATCACTCGGTGAATCGAAAAGCCCGTATCCATGTCGGTCGCTGAAACCAGGCCAGTATCCAACAAGTACAGCATCATCACGAAATAGGCGACGGAGCAAACAATCGCTGCCCAACTCCAACCCACAGGACTTAACAAACGCGAAGTCCACGAATTAACTCCAGCGTTTTCCCGAACTGTTGTCGACTTTTTTTGATGTTCGTTCATTGCCTGTTCCGCGGTTACAAAAAGAACGTCACTCACCTACGTCAACCGCTTGATTCTACCTTTTGCAAAACAGTGGGCGGGAAGGAAATCGATGTTAACATCACGGTCGCAACGAGGGCGACCGATCCGCCAAAGCAAAATGCCGTAGTCGCGCCATAATTTTGGTAGAGCAAGCCAAAAATCAGGCTGGCCGGCAAGTTTGCCAGTCCCAACATCGTGTGAAACCAGCCGAATGCACTTCCAGCTTCGCCAGTTTTCGCCAACCTCGAAACGAGTTTCTTTTCCGGCGACTCAGTCAACGCGTAATAACACGAGTACAAAGCGAACAGCGGCCAGACGTGCCAAAACGAATCGGCGAAACCAAGTCCAAAATAAACGGTGGCGTAAACAACCCATCCGAACGCGATCAATTTTCGCGGAGACATTCGGTCGGAAAGTCTGCCGCCCAATCGACTACCAAGGCTGTTAAGACCCGAATGCATGGCCCACAAGATCGGCAGATAAGTTGTGCTGACACCAAGTTCTTGAGCGCGTACCAATAAAAACGCATCACTGGAATTGGCGAGGGTGAAGACGACCAAGGTAAACAAAAAATGGCGGAAGGCTCCCTTGGGCAACGGTCCGAAAAAAGTTGCTTTTTTTGGTGCGGATTCCAACGGCGAGGCGCTCGAAGCTTCGTTGGCTCGTAATCCGATGATCGGTAAAAGAACGACCACGATCCCCGGGATCAACGTCAACAAAATGAGTTCTTTGAGATAGCCGGGAAAGGCCCACAAAAACCCAAAAGCGAGCAGCGGTCCGAGCATCGCCCCAAAATGATCCATTGAGCGGTGAAATCCGTAGGCATACCCGCGCGTCGAATCCGGGGTCGATTCGGAAATCAAAGCATCGCGCGGAGCCGTGCGTAACCCCTTTCCGACGCGGTCCGACAATCGCATTGCAAACACCCAGATGTAGCCGTTTGCCAAAGCCAGGAGGGGACGAGCCACCGCCGACAAAAAGTAGCCGATCACGACAAACCATTTGCGGTGACCCAACCGGTCCGACCAGGCGCCAAAGAAGATCTTCAACAGACTGGAGGTTGTGTTCGCGAGGCCTTCCAATAAGCCCAGGCCGGTTTTCCCAATTCCAAGGCTCAGCAGGAAAGCTGGTAAGATTGCGTAGATCGCTTCGCTAGCGATGTCGTTTACGAGGGACGTCCATCCCAGGGTTTTGACGTTGCGTGGAAGTTGTTGGACTTTTGGATCATCCATCGAAAGGCAACGCTTCAGGGTTGGAAATAATTAACGCAAATGGCCCCGAAGATTATGCGTATTTCTAGCTTCATTACTACCTCGCCAGAAGCGAAGAAAGTCTTCCTTTCGTATTTTTTGCTGCTTGGCGGCCAATACTGATCGGTTAGAATTGACGGCACTCATCAGGGAACAAGCGAGCAAGTTTGAGGGGATGCGCGATGAAGGCAAGAGTAAGTTTTGGGTTTACGCTGATCGAATTGTTAGTGGTGATCGCGATCATCGGAATCCTGGTTGGTTTGCTTCTGCCGGCGGTTCAAGCGGTCCGTGAGTCAGGCCGTCGAACGCAATGTTTGAATCATGTCAAACAAATTTCAACCGCAATCTTTAATTGGGAAGACGCGAATAAAACTTTGCCACCAGGCTACACCTTTCCCCAGCAAGCCATGTGGTCGGCTTTTATCCTGCCCCAGCTCGACCAAAACAACATTTACCAGACGCTCGATTTCAACGCACCTTGGGCTTATGTAACCTCGCCCAATTCGGCTGCGTGTGCCTCGTACATCGAGGTCTTCCAATGTCCATCCGCCAGTATTCCGCAACACGTTCCCAATGCGCAAGGCATCGACCAACGAGTTCCGTCCAGCTATTTGGTCTGCACCAGCGGAACCAATGATCGCGAATCGGGTGCGCGGCCTTTCGTCGGCGATCCCGACACCAGCGATGGCATGTTCATGATGAACAAACGAATTCGTCTGCGCGACGTTACTGATGGCCTTTCGACGACAGTTCTGATGGGCGAGTCGCTGTTCGATTTTGGTTTGTGGGGTGATGATTTTTCCTCCAACACCCAAGTTGTTGATCATTGGTATATCGGCTCCGCGGAATTGGACCCGAGTCCGGAGTCCATTGAAGCATCGGAATGCCTCGGCGTCACCGCTTGTCCCGTTAACGCCTTCAAACAAGTCGACTCGCCGATCAACCACAAAGAACTGGGCTTTAGCAGCCGCCATCCGCAAGGCACGATAGTGGCGTTTGGCGACGGGCACTCCAGTTTTATCGGCACCGATATGGACGTTACCGTTTGGCGCGGCTTGGGAACGCGCAAGGGCGGCGAGGTCGTCAACGAGTTCTAAGAGCCTATCCCAAAAGGGGTCTGACCCTCTCTGCCTTTCCAAGGGTCTGACCCCTTTTGGGATAGGCTCTAAGAGTGCAATGGCAGTTAGCCGGTATGGTGTCAAGCGTCGACAGGCGAAATTGACGAAAGAAAAAACGCTTCAACATTTCGATTCAATAATCGGGAACCGAACACCCCTTATTTTCGTAATGTATTGAACTGCCCATTCTGTTGGTGAACTATGAAGAAGTTTCACATTCGTGACATTATTATTTTCACGGTTCTGGTAGCTGTTGTGTGCGGTTGGGCAAAAGATCATTTGGTCATGCAAGCTGACATGCAAAGGGTTGTTCTTGCAACAGACATGGTCTGGCATGACCTTAGTAAGATCGCCGAAGCCCGAGATTTTGCAAAAAGCAGATGTGAGAAATGCAATATTGAAATGGATACCGTTGTCAAATATCATCCACTTCGCTCTTCGTTGGTTTCCTATCCTCCTGAACCGCTTCCTTGGCTTCATTCGGCGCCAAACGACAACTCTAAAATGGTGCTGGTCTTTTCTTGCCCACTTTGCCGAGCCGAAGAAATCTCTTCCGTCTTGAACAAGTAATGTTCGTTTGGATGTGGAGAGGGAAGAATTCTCAAGTACAAAAATAGCCTTCCTGCGGTCCTGAAACTCGCCCGTAACCGTTATTTGTCGTCTTCCGTATCGACATCCAATTCCTCAGCGGCATCCGCCGGAACTTGCCCCAAAGCGGTTAAGGCATTTCCCGCGGCGCGTTGTTCGGCTTCTTTTTTGCTTTTGCCCCAGGCCGGTTCAAATTCACGAGAGCCGATTTTGGCCGCGATGAAAAACGATTTGTCATGATCCGGACCTTGCTGATCCAGGATCAAATAGGTTGGGGCCATCGTGAATTCGCGTTGCGAAAAATGTTGCAGTGCGGATTTGAAATTTTTTGCAACCG
>JBEBGH010000200.1:0-9839 GCA_040081565.1 Pirellulaceae bacterium | reverse complement strand
GGCATTTTTGTTGTTGTTCGTGGTAGTGGGGATTTTTGCATTCATCATTCTAGGGATCGTGGGAATTGTTTTTCCGATTATCGGAGGTATCAAGGCCAACAGCGGAGAGTTGTGGAATTACCCGTTGATGTTGCCGCTGTTCAAGTAGTTTCGCTCAATGCAGAAATTAAACGTCAGTTGATGGCGTCTTTGTTGAAAGTTGCCAAAACACTGGACATCAAAGGCGAAGGTCATTCTTCGATGAGCTCGCGCAAGCTCGGCAAATTCAGGATGCCAGCCAGTTCTTCCGTCGCTCGATTCGATTCGTCAACCAATTGCGGATCGCGGAGGTCATTGGGAGAAAGTTCCTCGCGATAATGATTTTCGACCCAGGCCGTCAATTGTCGATCAAGGTCGGTATTGAAAAAGACGTTCGCTGGAATTGCTGATTGTTGTTCTAAGGAGAGCACCACTCGCAATCGCAAGCAGGCTGGGCCTCCGCCGTTTCGCATGCTTTGGCGCAGATTCAAATACTCAATTCGTTCGATTGGATTTCGCTCGTCGGCCACGAGTTGATTCAGAAACCCGGCAGCGGATGGAATTTCTTGGCATTCCGTTGGACAAATCATCACGAATTTTCCAGACGGGAGTTGCAGGAGTTGGCTATTGAACAGGTAACTACTGATGGCATCAGCAATCGGGAGATCTCGGTTAGCGACTTCCACCACATCCAGGGGCGACGAATTCAGCCTCTCATATGCCTGCCGAATCGTTTCAATGGCTCGCGGTTGATCGACAAAGGCCATTTCGTGCGCTAGTAAAAGGTTGGCCGAGCCCACCGATATCACATCGTTATGAAAGACCCCCTGATCAATCGCCGCCGGGTTTTGCTGAACGAAGACGGAATGCTCCGGCCGCAGTTGATGTCGACGCGCGATAGTCTGGGAGGCTTCAATGGTTTGCCTTGCGGGAAACTTAGCGGGAGCCGTTTTGTCTGGCGAAAGAGCTGAACGGCCATAAGTGAAGATTTCGAGACCTTGAGCACCGTGGTTGGCGGCAAGGCGGGTGTGGTTCGCCGCGCCTTCATCTGACAACGCCGAGCCAAACGGTAGCGGCTGGTGAACGCAAAAGTTCTTCGAGTCTGCGAACAAGTTCATCAATACTTTGGCGGTCTGTTCCGCTTCGATTGATCGATGCAGCAGTGTGTTGAGGTTGGCTGGGGTGAAATGCACTCGCCCATCTTGGGTATCGGCGGAGGGGGAAACGGTTGCCGCATTCGCCGTCCACATTGATGACGCGCTAAATGCGATAGCCACCAACGCAGGGTCAACCTGTTGCGCAGATTCAATCATTTGGGAAGGCGATCCCGAGAAGCCAAGAGAGCGAAGAAGACCGAGATGCGGGCGGGGCAGGGGAGGCAGCACCGCTTGGCCGATTCCCAAGCTCGCAACGAATCGCATTTTGGCGATCCCTTGCAGAGCCGCGGCACGAGGAGAGGCCGTCAAGCCGCGATTTTTCGCCGAAGCAATATTTCCATGGGACAGACCGGCATAATTATGAGTCGGTCCGATCAAGCCATCGAAATTGAATTCTCGAAACATGCGTTACTGTCAAATCGCTATTTCAGCAAAATTTCAACCATCACCGGATAATGGTCGCTGATATCTCGCTCCGCCTGCGGGATCTGGTAGTAAACGTTGAAGTGATCTTTGTCAGGTTCGCCAACGACGACCAAGTCTTTCCGCGAAACAATTCGATTGTAAACCAGATCAACGGTTGACGGCGCATCTTCCACCACAGCCGGGGAAACGACGAAATGGTCAAATTGCTTGCCACATAAATGTGTGGGCCGAAGCTCTGCAGGCAGGAACTGATTAAGATCAACCAGGTCATCTTTGGTATCGCTGGTATCGAAACCGCACAAAACACCAAGGTCGGTTTTTCCATCTTTGATTCCCGCTTGATGCTCGGTATTAACATCACCAACGACAATCACATTTTCGCCGCGAGCAATTTCTTCTTTCAGAAACTCACGAGCCAAACGACATTGCTTGATCCGCAGCTCCTCTTGCTCGGGAGCAGCTCGCAAATGCAGATTCAGAATGGTCAGTCGTTGCTTCTTGTCGCCCGATCCCCACTCGAAGCGACCGATCAAATGTTTGGTCAAATTGTAATATTGCTTGGAGTTGTACATTTCCAGGGTCTGTTCCCGGCGGGCATATTCCACGAGGCCGTCCTTGTACAGGAATGCAACCTGCTGTTCGGTACCGAAATCAAAGCCCTCGATCAAACAGTGTTTGTACTTCTGTTGGTGTTTTTCTTCCAGAATCTTTGTGAGTCGAAATAGACCGTCCCGACTTTCGATCTCTTGAAGTGCCAGAATCGTCGGCTCCAATTTGGCGATGACTTCCGCGACCTTCGCCAGTTTCCATTCCCATTCGGCACGCGAGGGAGCCGATTGTTCTTTGGCGAGGTCGGCGCGATTGTCTGTTTTGAATTCGTCGAAGAACCATTCCAGGTTCCAGGTGGCAACGCGAATCGACTGGGGTGGGTCATCAGCTCGGGCAATCTCACATACGCTCAAAAAAAACAACCCGAGCAACAAGAGGGATTTCAAAGTGGCCATTGCGGCAGTGCTTTCAAGAATAGAGAAAATTCGCTCAGGTTTGGAAAAGGAATTAATTCATGAGTTTTTTCGCAAAATCCCACATTACTACTTGTCGTCGGTTTTGGCGGGCGATGCGTCTTCCGGTGGACGTGCAAGGCTGTTAGGTGCCTCGGCGGTGAGTTCGGGGCGCATCTTCGTAAACGCTTCTTCGTCGATCGAATAAAGCCATGCCGAGTGCACCGAATTGAGGCTTTCGGCGATCTGTTCCGCTTTGGCGATGGCCTGTTGGTAATCGCGGTCAGCCCGTGCGGCTTCCGCCTTTTGCTCTTCGGTCAATTCTTGGCCTTCCGCCGGCTTGGGCGGTTCTGGCTTTTTGATTTTCGTCAGGTCCGGTTGTGCCAGAATCAATGCCCAGCGAGCTAACTTGGAGCGCGTCTGATTCGTGTTTTCGAAATTGCCCAGTAGGACGCTGATCCTGACATTCGCGTTCGTGAAGACCTCGATTCGACCACCTGTTGAGACCATGTCGACTGGGTTGCCAGGTTCGACAAGGCGAAATCCTTGTTTCGTCAGCCCCTCAAGTTGTTCGGGCTTAGCCGGTGCATAGGGCTTCTTCAGCAAGGGGATAATTTCCTTGTCGATCCGCCTTGCCTTAACAAGCGGAAATGAGCCCAAGTCAACCAAGCCCGATTCCAGTTTGGAAATTTGAGCCTGATCGGGCGTCGTTTTCTTCCATTCACCATTGGATTCAACCTCTAGTGAACGAAGCGGGAAGGAGCGGGGCCCGAGTTCAAGCGTGGCGCGGTAGAGGCTATTGCGGACCGGAGGATTTTCACCCAGTTTTTCGGGATCGATACGAAAGTTCTCGACCACGATTTTGTCCGGTGCATTCAATTGCGGATCGAGTCGCAATAGATTTTTGTCCACCCAATCGGCGAACTTGGACGTCAGGAATCGATCGTCGAATTCGACGAGATAAACGCTCGGTTGTCCTTCGATGCGGACGTAGCGTTGGTCCTGTTTCGCTGCATCATCGGGCGAAAGTCCAACAATCAGACTGGCAATGACCCCTCGATTGGAATCTTGCAATGTGATCTTTTTACCAAGGTAGGAACGATTTGACGTCGATTGGAATTCCTGCGGGTCGACGACTCCAAAACGGGTATGGTCTTCGACTTTATCGGAAATCACATCAAGTACCGTTTTGCGGAGACTGCCGATCGCGCCGGAAATCTGTTGAATGTTATCAGCGTTGAAGTTATCGAAGCCGGGAAACAGGTATCGCTCTCCGCGGCGTTGCAAGTTTAGTCTTTCCAACGACTGCAGATCGGAATTGTACTGTTCGATTTCAATGAAGCTGACGCGTTTGTCCTCGAACTCCTCGAACAGCGGTTGGTTGACCTGTGAACGTTGTTGCTCGTTCTGTGGCCAAGGATAATAGTATGCGGCCGCGCCGGACAGCATCGCTGCCAATATTGCCCAACAAAGGGTGCGAGTCGTTTGTCCATTCATATGAATTCAGCTTCTGTGGAATAAATTTTGAATATGATCCGCGAAATTATTTCAATCGACGAGCCTTGGAGATTCCCTCACGCTCAAGCAATCGCCGCCTTGTGAAGACAAATAAGCCGAGGAGCAGTGGAGGAATTGGAGGAATCAGCACCGCCGCCAGTTTAAATTTTCGCTGAATCTGTTGAATCTCGTATTCGGCCTCCAATTCAATCGCACGTTCTTTTTCCCTACGGCCGTTTTCCAGTTCCTCGAATTTACTTTCAAGTTTCTGTTGTTGCTCGCGGACGAGTTGTTCAAGGTTTTGCTTTTTGGAATTGAGCAGGAGTGCGTCGACCGGCTCGTTTCGTTGCTGTTTGGCTAACAAGCCCTTCACTTCAGCGTCCAGATCGCGAGTGACGTTGAGTGCTTCGACACGTTGTTTTTCCTGCGCGGTTTGCAGTTCTTTGATAAACTCCTGAGTAGTATCGTAAACCCGTTGGCGAGTTTTTTCAGTTTCCAATTCGACCACCCGTAGCGTGCTATGACGTTGTTGGCGGGTACGTAAATCCAGGTAAGTTTCCACCCCAGCCATCGAGTCAATCAGGTTTTGAACGAGTGCCGTGTTCTGAAAACGGTAGCGGACGCCGTTTTGAATCGGATAATCACGCAACTGAATGAAAAAATTGGACATGACATCGATATCGGCGACGAAAATGACGTTTACCTTAAACTTGCTGGGCGCTTGATCTTTGGCGAGAGCCGACAGGGGCTCTTTCGCCAGCGACCCTTGGATGCGCGCGGCGAGTGTGTAATTTCCGGACGGGGGTTGCCGTGCGGACGCCATTTCTTCGGGTGATCGGGCTGACAAGTAATCACTCAACAAAATTCTTCCCGCATTAGCGGTGGTCACGAGCGGCGTGAATTCCAGGGAAGAACCGGATTTCTGATTGATGTAACTTGAAAACTGGAATAGGACTTCGTTGATCCCGCGAGTCGCCGGATCATCCGGATTGAACCGCTCTTCTGAAGGGCTTTCTTGTCGCACAATCAACTGCTCGGGCTGATTAAGTTGGGGGTTTCGCGGGTACGGATTAATCGTCGATTGCCAAACCAACCACGGAATTGAAACAGGCTGTTTCGTGGCTTGATCCATCCTGGTTGCTTCTTCGATGTCAATGTCGATTGCCGCGAACAGGTCCTTGTAGTTGCCGGATTCGGTAGTTGGGCGAGGGAGACGGCGCTCGAAGTGTGTTCCACCCACGGTACGGAAGTTGGCGTCTTGAGGAAATGTGTCCTCAAAGATCAAGGTGGGCTGACCCCCTTTGATGGCATTGATCAAATTGGCCATCTCGTCCGGCGACATTTTTGATGGCTGCACAGCGACCAATACATCGTAACGGCGTCTTGGCTCGGCACCTTCCTCGTCGACAAATAACTGAATTGGGTTGGCGGCGTTGACGCGTTCCAGGTTGTATTGTTTTTGCATTTCGCTCAGAGTCTGCAGCATCGGTTGGGACATCGGTTGAACTTGATCATCCTGCCCGCGAACGTAAACCACTCCGCCGAGTGCCATGGCGTCGGTGTCGACGATGCCCAGTGTAAGCTTCGCCGGATTGGCAACTGAATTGATCGACCGTGACAGTTCGTATTCAACCGAGGACCCGTAAGGGAAAAAGGGTATTACGATCCGGCTGCGACCGCTCGAAACCGCAACGCCGAGAATCAATTCCTCGGGGCGCAAGGTGCCTCGCGATTGGCTTTGCACCGTCACGGGACGAATCCCATAACGTTTTTCCGCGAGTATGGCATCGGCACTAAACAGCGAGATTCCCTGGTGCAAATTCACTTGAACTCGGTTTCCGCCAAGCACGTCGTATTCGCGAAGCAAGTTCACGAGATCGTATTTGGTTTGGACGTATTCCGTGGGGACTTCGGCACTGACATAGGCCTCGATTTTGATCGGTTCCGGGGGGCGGCCTTCGGCATCCGCCGTTTGTTTCTCAAGGTTTTCCAGAATCTGAATGGTCGTGGGTGACAACGTACTGACCTTGGCCTGGGAAACATCGAGACGAGCGCGATTGATCGGACTGAATTGAACGATCAGAACCGTTGCGATCACCGCGACCATCAGAAATACTGCCCGTGCCAAGTAATGCCAAAGCATTGAGGTCCCATCCCGTCCCCCCAACCAGTGGCGACGGCCAATCAGGATGAGACACAGGAACAGGCCGATGATGATCAAGCCAACGAAGTAGAATATCGAACTAGGGCTGATCAATCCGCGACCGAATGGTTCGAAGCGTTGGAGCAATGACCAATTGAACAGCCTTTCGATCCAAACGGAATTCGAAAGGATCACATCGCTGTTGGAGAAGAATGCCAGCGGGGCGTTAAAGGCTGCTCCAAACATAAATCCGACCGTCAGGTTGTTGGTCAAAAACGAAGCCACCATGCCGATTGCCAACATCGCCACCCCGATGAACCAATATCCCAAATAGGTCGAAAAGAGCAGGGGCGGATCGAGTTCTCCACCCGTCAACGCCAGCAAAACTCCATAGTTTGACAATTGCGAAAACAGAAGCGAAACCGTAAACACCAGGACTGCCGCGAAATATTTTCCGATCACAATATCGAAGTCTCGGGCGGGCAGCGTCAGCAACAGTTCGTCCGTGCCCTGTCGTCGTTCATCTGCCCAAACGCTCATGGTGATGGCTGGAATGAATACCAGCATGATGTAGGGCAAAAATTTGTTGAGTTGGTCAAAGTTCGCCAGATTGGTGGTAAAGAATTCGTGGGGCCAAAACGCCGCAAAACTGGTCAAGAGAACGAACAGGCATAAGAAAACGTAGCCCGTTGGGTTACTAAAATAGCCCGAGAAATTTCGCTTCATCACCGCGAATGCCGCTTGGCGATACAGCCCCAATGGCAGCATCACGAGCAACAGACACACCAAAAAGGCCAAATCAATGACCAGCATGAAGACAAATTCAATTAAAGGAAAATTCATGGCTGCCTAAAGTATTCGAAGAACAACAGTCAAAAAATCAGCGGCTTCGGGCAACCGGTTGTACACGTCGGGTTACCCAAACAAATCATTATTAGAGGCGCTTAGTCATCGTATTCCTGTTTGAGTCTTGTTCCGGTTAACGGATCATGACCGGTCAGTTCAGCAAAGACGTGATCAAGGCCCAGTGCGTGCGGGTCCATTTCGTTGAGCATTCCGTCATAAACTTTGACCCCTTCGTTAATCAGGATCACACGGCTGGCCATCGCTTGGACTTCCTGCAGAATGTGTGTCGATAGCAAGATTGTTTTCTCTCGACCCAGACGTTTCATGGTTTCCCGGACACCGCGAATCTGGTTGGGATCGAGACCCGAGGTTGGTTCATCCAAAATTAAAACATCGGGTTCATGCAGCAGGGCTTGGGCCATTCCCACACGTTGTCGATAGCCCTTCGAGAGTTTGTTGATTGGCTTGTAGATCACGCTGCTCAAGCTGCACAGGTCAACAACTTTTTCGATGCGATCCAATTTCGTTTTTTTGTTCAGGCCCCGAGCTTCTGCAAAAAAGTCGAGCAAGCTGTAAGGAGTCATGTCGGGATAGAGTGGCCCGGTCTCCGGCAGGTAGCCCAATCGGCGAGAACCTGACAGCCGGTCGGTGGCCATGTCGAAGCCCGCGATGCGCGCACGACCTTCGCTGGCCGACAAGTATCCGGTCAGGATTTTCATCGTGGTGCTTTTGCCTGCGCCGTTGGGGCCGAGGAAGGCCACGACTTCGCCCTTATAGACCTTAAAAGAAACATCGCGGGTCGCCGCGAAGATGCCATAAAATTTCGACAAATGTTCGGCTTCGATCATCGGCGTTTCGGACGCCCGCGGATCGGTGTGGGCCGCGTTGTGGGGGTCGGTCATAAGTTGCTCAAATGCTGTAGAGAATGAATCGAGATGATTTTCCTAACCTCGCCGCCTTTTGTCGACTGCCCGAGGCAGGGCGCGGCCAATATATCGCAATCGGCATGGTCTATTACGGCAATGACAAGTTCGGTTGTTCACCAAAAATGGGCGAGAGAGACGGTTCATTGCCGTGAAAACAAATGGAACGCCGCCAATCTTCGTGACTTTTCGGGAAGTCCTGGCGAAAGTGAACGCCGCGAGATTCCGTTCGCATCTGCGCAGCCACAATCATTAATTCGCTGACCGTCAACATGTTTTGTAGTTCCCAACCGGCCTGAGTCGATTGCGGCTGGGTCAGAAACAGTCGTTGCCAGGCGACCAGAGTTTCCGCTGCTTCCGCCAGTTCGTCTGCGGTCCGGCGAACTCCCACCGCTCGCCACATCAGGCTCTTGAGCGAGTTCCGGATATCCGCCAGGTCCAATTCGAGACGAGTCGACTTTGGATGCGAATACTCTAGCGGTCTTAGCGCGTTTGGTCGAGGATCCTGGCGAGCCGCGACACTCGCTCCCTCACCTGCAAGTACTCCGTAGACGAGTCCCTCAAGCAAGCTATTGGACGCTAACCGATTTGCGCCATGCAGCCCGCTGCTGGTCACTTCCCCGGCAGCCCAGAGGTTTTCCAAAGAAGTCCGACCTTTTGTATCGACAATCACACCCCCAATCATGTAATGGGCCCCTGGACGCACTGGGATCCGATCCTGCGTAATGTCGATTCCAAATTCTGCACAAGTTTTCAAGATGCCGGGAAAACGTTGCCGGATGTGACGCGAATCCAGGTGGCTCAGGTCGAGATAGACGTTGGGATGATGCGTCTTTTCCATTTGGGCTACGATTGCCTGAGACACAATATCGCGCGGCGCAAGTTCGGCTCGTGGATCGTAATCCGGCATGAAGCGTTCACCATCTCGGTCGACGAGATGGGCTCCCTCGCCGCGCACCGCCTCCGTAATCAAACTGCGGGAACCGCCAGCGATGTACAGAACGGTTGGATGAAACTGCATGAACTCCATGTCGCGAGTGATGACGCCGGCGCGAATTGCTAACGCATGTCCGTCTGCCGTCGCGACGGCAGGATTAGTCGTTTCCCGGTAAACTTGGCCCGCCCCTCCCGTTGCGAGAATGGTTTGCTTCGCCCAGATCATTTGTAATTGATCGTTCTGCGCAACGATTGCGCCGCAACAACGGTTTTCGTCGGTCAACAAATCAATCGTAAACGTATCCTCAAGGATCGAAATGTTCGCTGTGGATTTTGTGCGATTGATCACGGCCCGCATGATTTCTTGGCCGGTCGCATCGCCTAATGCATGAATGATGCGATTATGGGAGTGGCCCCCCTCGCGACCCAAAGTCAAATCGCCATCGGCCTGATCGAATTGGGCACCCATCTCAACCAGGTCTTGAATGCACTGGGGACCTTTTTCGACGACCATTTTGACGACGTCATAGTCGCACAGGCTGGCTCCGGCGACCAAGGTATCGCGAATGTGCCATTCCAATCGGTCGGCCGGATCAACCACGCTGGCAATGCCACCCTGTGCATAGTTACTGTTGGACTGGCGAATCTTGTCTTTCGTGGCGACGAGCACATCGAGTTGGGGATCGCATGCCAGAGCCGCGCGCAGGCCAGCCAACCCTCCTCCCAATATCAAAATGTCTGTGAAACGATGAACAATTCTTTTGGATCGAAATTCGACTAAATACCGAGGGAGAAGATTCAAGCCGCCGCTCCTGAGTTCCGGTGATGTTGGACAATGTTCTTATCATTATTCAAACAGCAGAACAGGAATAGTCCCGGCGACGATTTGAAC
>JBEBGH010000543.1:0-2561 GCA_040081565.1 Pirellulaceae bacterium | reverse complement strand
TCTTCGGCGGGTGCAACTTCACATCGCGTAACAACATTGCGCGTTCAAAAACTAGCCGGTTTCGCAGCTGATCGAAAACTTCGTCAGTGAGTGGGACGGCGGCTTTCCGTTTGTCGAACTCGTCGCGATGATTGATCGAATCTTGGTCAAAGTAAATTCCGACTCTTTCATCCGACCAGTAGTGATGCAGGTCCTGAGCCCAAATTCGCATTGCGTATGCCACCCCTTCAAATGACGGCCAAACACAATTCCCACCAGGAAATCCATTTATTTGAAAGTCAGTCCACTTGTCCGCCCCCATCGAAAAATCGAGTATTCGTGGCAGGATGTTTTCAACAAAACGACCCCTAAGCGAACCGACAGACTCTAAAATTTTTTCCCGTGAGTCTCTCAGAATATTGGCGATAACCTGCCGATTGTCCAACTCGTTCAACTCGTTTCTAGTTTGCCGTTGAAGGATTTCGGGGTCAATTACTCCTTCAGTTGGGTAGGTTACAAACGCCTGATTTAGTCGCTGGCAACCTGTATCCCTTAGTTGCCTTAGCCAAAAAATAAGATTTTCAGCGTCGGCATACCATTGCTTTACGAGTTCTTCCATTCGCGCATGCCTTGCGTTTTTGCCTTGCAAGAAAACAGAAAAAGCACGGCACGCCGAACGCAAGGCATTGAGAATCGGCTAACGGTTGCAACCGTCGCCGTGCACCTTGATTATACTGACTTTTGAAGATGGTGGCGGTGGCGTACAAACCCCCCATCCCCCTGATTGTAAAACGTGTGTTGTGAATTATCAAACGAATCACGCCCGAAAAAAACACAAACGCCACGGACGGTGTGTACGAAGCAGGCGACTTCAAATGACCCCTAGGCTTGTCTGATTCGGCGGAAGGACCCAACAAGCCGCCCGGCTCCCATAATAGACAATTGAGTTTACTTGCCGCCTGTCGGCGTAAGTGGCGAGGATGTCTAGCGTTTGCAAAAGCTTCTCAATTGCCACCCGCCACTTGTCTATTGCTTGAGCAATGACCTGCCCAGCATTATTTGTCTTTGCCATCGATTCGCCACTTGCTGCGATTCCACTTGCTCAAGAAAAAACGGGCAGGGCTCAGCAAGTGTGAGAGCCTTTTCGGTAGCGAGCCTCGCCCATTATGATTGTACACTTGACGGGATCGCGTCCGCAGTCCATCGTTAATGGTTACTAAAGGCGGGCAATAAACGATGTTTTCACGGAGAATGAAAAGATGGCAGCAGTTCCCAAGAAAGTAGTTACTCGTCTAGTCAATGGCATCAAAACTTATCAACCAATTCTCGCTGCGGCAAAGTCTCGGGATGTCGGCGAAACCGATACCGTCACGATCGTCAAAGATATGCTCGCAGATGTCTTTGGCTACGATAAATACACTGAACTCACGAGCGAGTTTGCCATTAGAGGGACCTATTGCGACTTGGCCATCAAGTTGGATGGAGAATTAGTAACGCTAATTGAAGTGAAGGCTGTCGGAATCGATCTTAAGGAACCTCATGTAAAACAAGCTGTCGACTATGCGGCGAACAACGGAACTGAGTGGGTGCTATTAACTAATGGAATCTGTTGGCGCGTTTACCACGTTGTTTTTTCAAAGCCCATCGGACAAGAACTAGTAATTGATATTGATTTTGGGGCACTCAGCCCTAAATCAGAGAATGACATAGACACTCTCTACCTTTGGTGCAAAGAAGGATTTCAACGATCTGCACTTGGCGACTACAACATTCAAAAACAAGCACTTAGCAGATTCTTCCTTGGAAACATGATCGTCTCTGATCCTGTTCTTGAAGTCGTTCGCCGAGAGTTAAAGCGAGTTTCGCCCGATGTCAAAATTGACTTGGAACAAATCCGTGACGTACTTGTAAACGAAGTTGTCAAACGGGAAGTTTTAGAGGGTAACAAGGCGGACGAGGCGAGAAAACGTATTTCCCGTTCTGCCAATAAACCGCTTCGAGCTTCTCGCAAAGAATCTGAACCGTCTGGACCCTAACCGTTTAGCCCGCCTCGCTTCATCCACTCATTGAAGGGATCATTGTCGTCAGTCTCAATTTCGTCAACGGGTTTAACTATTCGTCTGCTGTGCGGGGTCAGTCCAATTTTTCCGGCATGGCTTTCGTAAACTCGCATTGCACTAATCCGAACCTTTGAACTCGGATCGGTCATCGCAAGTTGGAACGCCTCGCAACACAGCCGTAAGATTCCGTAATCGCATGGACGTAAGACATGGGGTAACGCCTTTACAGCTTCGTCCCAAATTTGGCTTGCATATTCGCCAAGGTCATCGGGCTTTTGTGGTGGTGACTGGTCACCTTTGATTTTCGTTTGCGACTTCTCGCTAGGTCTGCCTGATCCTGGCCTCGCTCCACCGCTACCCATAAAAATGATCCTTTCAACGTCGTCGGAATACTAACCAAAAAGCGTAATTTGCTTTCGTGTGCGGGCGTAGGGCTTGCGTCAGCCTCAATTTTGATTGCCTGTCACCCCAAGAGTTCAACGAGCCTTGCCAGTTGTTCGGCGTCCAGGCATTGCCGCAGGT
>JBEBGH010000013.1:0-34252 GCA_040081565.1 Pirellulaceae bacterium | reverse complement strand
ACTTGGGCCTACCTTCGTGATCACAACATCCGGTGCAGAGCTAGACTCTTCGCCAACACTGAGTGGAATTGAAGGGTCGACGCCAAGCGACTCCGGTAGGGCTTCCTTTTTTGATGCTTCTTCCATCGCTTCAATTGCCGGCGATTTTCTTTCGGCCGATTGGCTGCTGCTCGAACCGGCCTCGCGTTTTGGGTCGCCGACCTGCAAGCCTCCGCGATCTGCCGGCATTGGTGCAGCTTGGGCCTCACCTTCGTTTCCAGATTTATAGTCTGCCACCGATTCATGGTCATTTGGTTGATCACGCACTTGCAATTTCAACGCAGCACCCGGTGCCGGTTGTTCATCTGACGAATCCATTTCGTGGCGAGCCGCTGATTTTGGAGCCGTGGCAAGGCGGGGTGCTACGTTTGGTTGATCTTGAAACAAGAATACGCCCAGCAAACACGACGCCGCCAAAGCACTTGCAATCAACCCGTTTCGCCAGAATCGACTGCTTCGTGAAGGGATGATTTCTGTGGCTGTACGATTACTCAGCGACGGAGCCTGTTCCAGGTTTCGGACAACTGTCTGCGAAAAATCAGCAGGCAGTGATTTGCGCGGCAGAGATTTAATTTGGCGGCCAATCGCGCGATAGGTTTCCACTTGCTCGCGGAAGGCATCATTTTCACGAAACAGGCGTTCAGCGCGCAGCAGTTCTTCGCCCGACAGTTGACCGTCGATAAAGTCGTTCAAAAATTCTTCGGTAAAGGGCTGCGACATGGAAAGTTAAAATGGTCTTTCAAAAAAGGCGTTATTTAGTGGTCATCCCTAGCGCGATCAATTCGCCTTTCAATTGGCCGCGGGCACGATGCAAACGACTGCGGACAGTGCCGACTGGAATCTCCAAGACCTCGGCAATCGTCTCGTACTCAAGTCCATCGAACTCGCGCAGAACCAGGATGATACGTTGGTCTTCCGGCAGTTTCGCCAGTGCCTGCTGCAGTTGGGCGACCGACTCAGCCGACTCCAGTGATTGTTCTGGTTTGTCATCGTGACCTTCGATTTCCCGCATCGACCCATCAGCTGCGTGTAAACTTGACGTTTGCTTGCGTCCGCGCAACCGGCTGATAGCCAGGTTTCGAGCGATTCTAAACAGCCAGGTGTAAAACGCGCTTTGTCCGCGAAACGAATCGAGTCGTCGGAAAGCCTGAATGAAGGCATCCTGCGTAATGTCTTGTGCGTCGTATTCGTTGCCGAGAACATGAATCAAACTGTTGAAAAGGCGATCTTGATATTTAGTGACGAGGTCCCCAAACGCTTGCGTATCACCAGCCAATGCAGCTTGGATCAAGCGGGCTTCGGAGTCATGGGAGGACTTGTCGTTCATCGTTAGACGCAATTCAGGGCGTTTAGTTCCAAGGCATTCCGGCCCCAAAAAGGCAGGGGATTGCTAGTGCGAGCAAGCACCGATTCTAGTTCTCATTCCCCAATTGTAGCGAATCTCACGCGCGAGGCAGCCTTCTGTCTGATAACAAACTAAAGAAATCGATCAACGTCGTAGACCAATACTACGTCTGCTCGCAAGAGTCGAACGGGTGCAATCGGCCTGCGTGATTTCAAAAAACAACGATTAAGAACCCGGTCGCTTCGCACTCGGCCTGTTCTGCCCAACGGCGTAAACCGTAGCCCCGCCTAATAGCGTGAAAATGCTGATCCACTGGCTGATCGAAAGTGGAGTCCCAAAGACGCCTTGCTCGTCAACGCGAATCGCCTCTTCAATAAAGCGGCTGACCGCATAAGTCATTAGCAGCGACGAGATGACTTGTCCGTCAAATCGTCGTAACGGGTAGCAGAACCATAATAATCCACAAATCAAAAAGGCGCTCACCGAAGCATAGACTTGGGCGGGGTGAATTTTCATTGAACGCTTGGGAAATTTCGACAATGACACATCGCGAACGATGCTGCCATTTTGTGAAGTCTCAACCACGGCCTTGAGAGTTAGATCAACGTTGTTTTCAAGGAGAAATTGCAACCGTTCCGGCTCGATCACGGTGGGGAGGTTCACCTCGTCGCCGGGCTGCAATCCGAATTGCTCGCCGATACTGCCAGGCGCTACACCTAAAATTTTCAAGGGAAATTTTTCACTCTCTCTCCATTCCCCAGTGAGCCCGAACAGCAACCCCTTCGAATACTGTTCGTGATAGGGTGCTGAGCTTGCTGGAAACCGCAACCCTAGCGGGAAATCCTCACCGCAAATTCCCCCATAACAACAGCCGTTCATCAAGCAACCGATTCTTCCGATCGCCAGGCCCAACATCATGGCCGGTGCCAACTTGTCGAAGGTCGCCAGGATCGGCAACTTCTTCATCCGTAAAAAAACCGCGGCACCAATCAAGCCGCCAATCAGGCTCCCGTAAACAACCAGTCCTCCCTTCGTCATGTCCACGACTGTTACAAGTGTCTGCAATGGATCGGGAGACACAAAGTCTGGCCACTTTTGCACCACGTAAAACACGCGGGCGCCGACGAGTCCACAAACAATCATGACAAAACAAAGCGTGATGAATGGTTCCGGATCGGCCGCTTCCAGCCGACATCTCACAATCACCAGACCAATCGAGATCACAATCGCCAGCATCATGAACAGGCCATATCCGCGAACGGCAAGGCCGCCAGACACAAAATCCCCCAGCGGATCGTTGGGGTTTACTCGCAGAACCGACAACGCTGGCAAAACAAAATAAATGACCGCCGTCATGATCGCGAAAAACGGCAAGAAATCGACGAGTTTTTTCTTGAAGTCAGCCTGTTTGAGGTTCCACAGAACGAAGGCGACGCCAATTGCCAGCCAACCCCACAAGATCCATGTCGTAAACCATTCCCGTTCAATCCAAAACAACGTTTGTTTCATTCGCTCGCCTCGATCAATTCATTGTCGATCAAACGAGTTGTGCCCACGCGGACGGCAATCAAAATCGCTACCGGCGCGGCGACAACGGATTGCGGTTCGAAGGTCTCTGGATCGACCGCGACCGCGTAATCAATTTCTTGAATCCCTGCCGCCGTCAATTCGTCCCGCACCAGTTGTGAAATTTTGGCCGATGGTTGCCCCGGCAAGTTCAAGATTGATGCTCGGGCTTTTAGCAGCGAGCGGCGAATGGCAAGAGCCCTGTTTCGATCGTCTGGCGACAAATAGCGGTTGCGAGAACTCATTGCGAGTCCATCCGGGTCGCGAGCGATCGGGGCAACGATAATTTGGCAAGGCACATTCAAGTCGATGACCATGCGGCGAATCACCGCCGCTTGTTGGAAGTCCTTCTGGCCAAAGACTGCCACGTCAGCCCGCGCAATGTTCAGTAACTTAAGAACGACGGTGGTCACGCCTCGAAAGTGGGTGGGACGAAACGTTCCCTCGAGCGATCTCGCAATTTCCGGCGGATCGACAACGGTCGAGAAACCACGCGGGTAGATTTCATTTTCACCCGGTACGAACACCATACCGACGTTCCGCTGGCGAAGTTTCTGCAGGTCACCCTCAAGAGTTCGAGGGTATTTTGACAAGTCCTCAGTCGGGGAAAATTGAGCGGGGTTGACGAAAATTGTCACGATCACAAAATCGGCTGAATCCGCCGCGCGATCGACCAAGCTCAAATGCCCCTCGTGCAAGGCACCCATTGTCGGCACAACCGCGATCCGTTTGCCGGATCGTTTGACGTCAATGACGCGCTGAGTCACCTCTTCGACTCGAGTAAGGACCTGCATGTACCTGATGCCTTGGGGGAAATTGCCAACCCTTTTGCAGTTATCGTTGCGTTATCGCCGCTAACTGTCCAGCCGAGTTCTTAAAATGGCCACATTGCCATGTGCAGTTTTGCCTGCGAAATCGGATTTAACGAGGATGCGGCAAAAGACTTTTGAGAATGCCGCCTAATCGGTTTTCGAGCACCAACCCACAAGCTAAAATGCCGATAGGAAACAAGCGTTGAATTTGGGATGTACCGCCCGCCATAGCCTCGCCAGGCGGAACCAGTAATCGCTCGCCGTTTTCGTCGTCGCGGAAGTCTGGTCTTTTTAGCCGAGAAAACTATGTCCGGAACCATCGAAACCACAAACGTCTCAAATGCCGAACGCGATCTGGGCGACGAACAAACTCAGGACGAGTCTTTGGCGACAAAGCGGTTCCTGTTTTTCAATCTGGTCCCGAGCTGGTCAATCAGTTTTGTCGTCCATGTGGTGTTGATCGTCGGCTTGGCGGTTTGGTTTTTACAAAGTCAAGAAGAACCACCTGTCAGTTTCGAGGTGGGAACAAGCACAAACACGGCGATCGACGACGTCAAAGTAGATTTGAGCGCGATGGATATGGAGGAGATGACCCTCGAAGTTCCCGACGCACCCGCACTTGATGACGCCCCAAAACTGGACGAACTTACTCCGACACAACTGGAAGTTCCAGAAACCTCGACCAACCTTTCTGAAATGTTCTCCGAATCGGCCGTCGGTTCGCTGGCCGATGCCGGAGCAGTCAGTGGCATGGGCGAAACGAGCGGAAGAACGGGAGAGGCCAAACGAAAGTTATTGAAAGAAGCCGGCGGCACGGAGCAATCCGAGGAATGTGTGGAGCTTGCTCTGGAATGGTTGGCCGCCCATCAATTGAAAGATGGATCCTGGAATTTCGATCACACCGGAGGCGGCGGAAAACGTTCCCAAAAAAACCCTGGTAACCACACTCAGCATATCAATGCCGCAACCGCTTTGGCGCTTTTGCCATTTCTCGGCAGTGGTTACACGCACAAAGATGGAAAGTACCAAGACGTTGTTCGCCGCGGTTTGCGCTTCCTAATCGAAACTCGCGGGGTCAATTCGGGCAACGGTTTTTCCTTTTATCGCGCCAATAATCTCGACGACATGTATTCCCATGGCTTGGTCAGCATCGTGTTGTGCGAGGCTTACGGGATGACCGAAGACTCCTGGTTGCAGTCGCCAGCCCAAGGCTCATTGAATTTCATCGAATTCGCCCAACATTCCGAGGGAGGTTGGCGCTACGACCCAAAAATGCGTGGCGATACCTCGGTTGTTGGTTGGCAGGTGATGGCACTCAAGAGCGGTAAAATGGCGGGCCTCAAGGTTAGCGATACGGTAATCACCAAAACATCTGCATTTCTCGATCGAGTCTCCATCGACACCGGTGCTCACTACGGATACATGGACAAGCCCAGCGAGATTCACGGTGGTCATAAGACGTGTACAGCGATTGGATTACTGTGCCGCATGTACCTGGGTTGGGATCGTGAACGCCCGGGAATCGTCAACGGCGTGGACTTCCTGATGAAACAAGGTCCGTACCTGGGATCCAAAGAAAACCCACTGGGCGCGAACATGTATTACAACTACTACGCCACCCAAGTCGTCAAGCAATTCGGCGGTCCCAAATGGACCAAGTGGAACGAAGAAATGCGAGATTACTTGGTCAAAACGATGGATCGTGATGGCGCAGAGCGAGGGAGTTGGTTTTTCCCGGGAGGGGACTTGGGATCAAGCGACGGACATCCCGGCGGCGGTGGAGCAGGGGGGAGGCTTTACTGCACGGCGATGGCCGCAATGACCCTAGAGGTCTATTACCGCTACATGCCGCTCTATAAAGACAAAGCCGTTGAGGACGACTTCAAGCTGAAATAGGCTTGCACTACCAGCGGTAAATGCAGCCGCCCCAAGTCAAACCCGAACCAAAGCCCGCGATCAAAACGTTCGAACCGGGCTTGATCCGACCAGTCGTCAGGGCTTCGTGCAAACAGATTGGAATGCTGCCAGCAGAGGTATTTCCGAATCGATCCACATTGCAGAAAACGCGCTCCGACGAAACGCCAATCGCTTCAGTGGCGGCCTCTAGGATCCGCCGGTTTGCCTGATGGAAGACAAACAAGTCAATGTCGTCAATCGACAACTGCGCATCGGCCAACAGGTTGTTGACGATTTCTGGCACCAATCGTACGGCCCACTTGAATACCGAGCGGCCCTCCATTTTCAAAAATTGATCGCGAGCATCCAATGCCGAATGGCTGGCCGGTTGTCGAGACCCGCAAGCCGGAATGATCAGCGTGTGCCCTAGTTCACCGACCGAACCCAAACGAAACGCCAGAATCCCCGAGGCCGTTGCTTCGTCTCGATCATCCGGCCCAAGCAGCACAGCCGCCGCCCCGTCTCCAAACAAAGGAAACGTTTTCGGATCGCGCGGGTCGACAACCATCGACATCTTGTCGGCACCGATCACCAACACGCGACGGTAACAACCGTTCCGCACAAATTGCGCACCGGCTGTAAGCGAATACATGAAACCGGAACAAGCGGCATTCAGATCGATAGCCCCGCACACCGCACCGAGCTTGGCTTGGACAATGCACGCGGTTGAAGGTGTGAAATGGTCAGGCGTCATCGTTGCGACCAAAATCAAGTCAACATCACTCGCCGTTTGCCCGGCAGCCTTCAGGCAATTCACGGCGGCTTCCAACGCTAAATCGCTTGTCGCCTGCGAGGCCGGCGCATGATATCGCGACCTGATGCCGGTTCGTTGGAGAATCCACTCCGGATCGATGCCTTCAATGTCCAGCTCGGCATTCGAAACCGCTTGAAGCGGGATTCCATGTCCTGTGCCTAGAACCTTGACGCCAAGAGTTTCTGTTTTACAGCGGGTTTTCGTCTTTGATGAATCAGTCAATGCGATTGCCATTTGAGATTGATCGCTTGTTCGATGAAGATGTCGGAATCCTGAATGAATCCGGAATATAGACGACTGCGTCAAAAATGGCTATGGAATTGAGAGGTCGCTCCGGCCAGGAATTTCGCTTAGGTTTTCATAAAACGGTCTAAAATCTCAGGCGTTTTTTAGGATCAACGAAAAAAGGCGGTTTGATGGAGCTTCTAACGTGCCATTTTCTTGGCCATGAATTTAGTGCCCCGTCACTTTCCCAAAAAAGTCTATGAAGTTTAGATAAATCCCCCCAAAAGAGGGTGTCGCTGTGGTAAAATTCAGTTAAATTGGTCTTTTCGAAAAACTCAAACACGCTCCATCGATGGGATTCGGCGACGAACAGCTCGAATCGGAATCGGAAAATGCTTTGGTTTTCGAATCGCCGCCACTTATGGAAATCTATATCTGGTTAAATGCAAAAGGAATAAAAAACTACCATGAGCCTAATGGCAATTCTTTATCATTTGGTCCCTGAATCACCTGTTTTGGTCGCCTATAATCACGATGCTGAAATTGGCACAACCAACGTTATGCCGGCGATTCATTCAGGAAAACCCAGGATTTTGGCCGGAGTTGATCCAAATACCACCGGAACCAATCTGGGTGTCAATCAAAATGGGCTCATTGTTGGTCTGGTCGAACGCAAAAAGCTGAACCAGCCCGTCAATCCCGAGTCCCGCCGTGTTTTGTGCCGTCAATTAATAAAGGCCACTTCGGCCCGTCGGGCGATGAGCATGGCCATGGATGCACTATCAACTGGTCAGTATTTGGGTGCCAATTTTATTATCGCTGACGCTGAAAGCGGCTGGTTGGTCCAAGCGTCCGATGACGTCGTTTGCAGCGAGCTGGAGGACGGATTGACCATCATGGGATCGACCGATGCGGACGATCCTCGCGAGGAACGGGTCGCAATGGCCCACCGCTTGCTGACCCTGCAAAACCTCAATTCGCCTATCAAATTTCTGGCTGTAGCCAGCAAAGTTTTTGCCCGCGGCCCGAGCATTCCAGGCCGCCCCAGCATGGTCATCCGCCGACCGGATTACATGACGATTAGTTCAACCTTGGTGGCGTTGGGCAAAAAGCCACGCGACGCGATTTATCAATACGCCGCTGGCGCTCCCGACGAAGCCAAGTACGAGGACTTTTCGCCAATGTTACGTGATATCCTAAGTCGCGGAATCCGCGAGGCTCGGTCCAAAGCCAACGTTTAGTTTTCAAACGCCGAAACTGAAATGAATCAAACCCCTATCGCGAATGCGGCAGGGGTTTTTTTAATAAATAACCGAGCCAAGGTCAGTTCGACCTATGGCTGAAGAGTCATTGCAGGAACCGTCAAGCAAGTCAGAAGTCGATTCCATATTTTTGGCTCATTTCTTTCCTTACTTGGCCTGCTTCCTTACTAATCTCGGCCAAGATATCCCTGGCCTTTTTTAGGCCTCGGGCTACTTCGAGTTCACGAACCACGTTTCCGTAGTAATAACAGCCATAACGCCCACAACGATATCCGTAATTTGAATAAGTTGCTTTGCCTTCCGTCGAATTCAAATCGGCCGCACGCAGTTCGGTTGCAATTTGACGAAAACTGTCGGAAGCAGACTGTCCGAATTTGACCATTTCCGGATCGACGTTGACCACCGACATCTCGTCGATGTCGCGGGCATGGCGATCAAACCATTTGGCGTACAGGCCCAAGCTGTCTACGTTAGTCTTACGTTCGAATTCCAAAACCACCGCTTCAATGGAACGGAAATACTGCTGCGAACGCACGACGACCGACGTATCAGAACGGCTTTCCGAACCGCCAAATCCAATGGCATTCTTGACAGGGTGATTGATCAAGAGACCGATCTTTCGCAACCCTTCCGGACCTGAACCGGCAAAAGTGCGGACAACACGACGCGAGCAGCATCGCCAAGTGCAATCGAGCAGCAAACTGCCAGAATTATTGCTTTTTTTCCAAAACGTAAGCCATCGATTTACGGACGAAATCCTTGGGAAAAGCTTGATTCGATTCACCGCGGGTTCAATTCTCAACGGACGATATGGCACCGGAAACCAACGGTTAGCGTAAACGCCAGGTCGCTGATTTTTTGTGCCAAATTCCGCTAATAGCGGAGTATTTTCGTCACGGTTACCCAAAATCAAATCGCCAATCAAAACGACTTATCCCAGTAAATGTTGGGATGGCGTCAAAAAATTTCATGCGCACATTCCAAGATACTTGCTTGACCAGCGAAACCTGGTGTGTGTATACACTGTGTATATGAATCGGCACAGTTGGATTACGATCTCGCAAGGTGACCCGCGGCCGCTGTATTTGCAGGTAATTGAGCAAATTCAGCGACGCGTGGCCGTCGGAGATTTGCCGCCGGGAACGGAACTTCCCTCAATTCGACAACTGGCGGCAGATCTGGCGGTTAGCGTGATCACGATCAAACGAGCCTATTTGGAACTGGAACGTGATGGAACGATTGCGACTCGTCAGGGCAAGGGCTCGGTGGTCTCGGACCGGCCAGGATTGCAGTCATCGATAGCTCAGCGAGAGATGCAGGATCATTTGGAACAAGCGGCAAAATTAGGCTCGTTGCTCGGCATTTCCAAAACTGAAATGCAAAGGCGGATGGCTGATACGTGCGAAAAAATTCAAAAGAAACAGATATGACCACAACCATGCTAACAGATACCCAACCAACAACGTCCGCTGTATCGCTGCGCGGCATTTCCAAAATGTACAAACACTTTCGGTTGGAGAATGTCAATTTGGAAATCCAACCCGGTACCGTTAATGGCTTGATTGGTCCGAATGGTGCCGGCAAAACAACCGTAATGCGAATCATGATGGGTCTTGTAGCTCCCGATCAAGGAACCGTTTCCGTATTGGAAAAACCGATTTCCTCAAATGAAGCTGAGGTCAAAAAATCGGTTGGCTATTTTTCTGATGACATTCGTCTATATAAGACCGAATCGATTGCCTGGCACATGCAATTTGTTCGCTCCCTTTTCCCCAGTTGGGATGATGTTTACGCAAGTCAATTGCTCGACCGGTTTGGGTTGATCCCCGGCCAAAAAATTAAAGGCCTTTCGCACGGCCAGCGCGTGAAGGCTTTGCTGCTGTTGATTCTAGCACGGCGCCCCCAACTGCTGATTCTCGACGAGCCAACGAATGGACTTGATCCGGTGGCTAAACAAGAGGTGCATGCCGAGTTAATGCAGATCGTCAACGACGATACTCGGACCATTTTGTATTCTTCGCACAACACACAAGATGTCGAGCAAATCAGCGACACGATCACTTTCATTGATCGCGGGCGAGTCATTGCCACAAATAACCGCGATGACTTTTTGGATTCTTGGCGGCGGTTCAAGCTTTTGATCCCTCAAGGTTGGCGCAAGCCGGAGATCAAGGGCCTACGAGTCGAGTCCACCTTTGGCAATTTGCAAGTCGTGACGCTTGATCGGTTTCAGGTCGATGTCGAAGAACATCTACGGTCCTCAGGAGCAATGATTGAGGCCTCTGAAACGATGACTTTGGAAGAAATATTTTTGGCCGTCGTTGCACGCGGTCGAGAGGAGAATCGCTAATGAATCTACAGGCAATTCAAATCCTGTTTTTGAAGGACTTGTTCCTCAGTCGTTGGCCACTATTTGGCTATTTGGTAGGCGGGCTGTTAAGCGCGATGGTCGCTTGCCTGCCGAGTGAGACGGCTGGTTTCATTGGCTTTGTCATGATGATCACTGTGACCATTGCCGCCGGGATTCATTTGATCGGTGTACTGCTGCTGGCTGAATCGATCGACATGACGCGTACCTTCGTGATGAGTTTGCCGGTCAGCTTGCTCGATTATTCGATCGCCAAGATTTCGGTCGTGTTGGTTGCGTTTTTGATTCCCTGGTTGGGGATGCTTGCTGGTTTAACGGTGCTTAATTTCGTCGTGCCGGAAGCCAAAACGGGAATTGTGGCGTTTCTCGTACTGGTATTCCTTTTCATGCTAGCCGGATTTTGCTTGCAGTTGGTAACCGCAGTAGTGACGGAATCGGTTGGTTGGACGATTGTCGTCGTCGTATTGGGGAATGTTCTCTTAAATTTGTTCCTCAAAACGCTAAACGAGCATCCGGTAATTTCGGAACTCAACAAAAGCGAAGTCCTTTCGTGGCCGCCAATTGTTTTGCAGATCATGGCCGTCCAAGCCATCTTGATTGTGGCCTCCCTCGCGTTCGCCTTTTTCTGGCAGTCTCGACAGCGGGACCTTGTTTAGATGACCGCTGTGTTTGGCGAATCGAAGCGCGTCCATTATTTGGACAATTTACGTGCGCTGGCAATGTTGTTGGGATTGTACCTGCATGGTGCGCTGGCCTATGCCGAACCATCGCGATCGATTTGGTTGGCGTCTAATCCTAACGGGAGTATCGCGATCGATGCGTCGATCTGGTGGATTCACCTGTTTCGCATGAGTGTTTTTTACTTGTTGTCGGGGTACTTCGCGAAGCTGGTTATCGAGAGGAAAGGGCTGAAAAAGTTTATCCACAATCGGGCAATTCGAGTTGCCTTGCCTTTCATTCTGTTTTACCCGGTGCTGATGATTGCGATGACGATCATGATTGTTTTTGCGGTAGCCTATGTGAAAGAACCAGAGGGGCTTTTGCAATTAATCGTCTCCGCGAGCCGGAATCCGGAGTCAGCCGGATCAAGTCCCTGGAGCACGATGCACTTGTGGTTTCTGTACTATCTGCTGATGTTTTCTTTGATTGCTGTAGTGGTCTGTCATTGGAAATGGTTGAAATTGGATGGGTTATTTCGGCGAACATGGCTCCTTGTGCTTACGCCGTTGGCTTTGGTTCCGGGAGTCATCGGTGGCGGTGCCCCTGTTGCTGCACCTGAGTCCTTCATCCCGACGTGGTGGCCGTTTTTGTTTTACGGGTTGTTCTACTTCGCAGGCTGGCAGTTGGTTGGTCGCGAAGAATTGTTGGATCGGATCCAAACCGGGTTTTGGCCCCTCGTCATTTTAGGTGCCGTTTTGTACGTGCCCTATTATCAATTGCTTCCCGTGCTCGACGTGAATTTGATTCAGCAGGGAAAGTATCCGCTTACCGGCGCGTTGTATTTGGTCGAGTGCGTCTTGACGGCTTATCTTTCCGCGACGTGGACCATTATTGCTTTGTTGGCAGGGCAACGGTTTCTGTCGGCGTCAAATCCTTGGCTCAAGTTCTTCGCCGATTCGTCTTACTGGGTGTACCTGATTCATTTGCCAGTCATCATTTTTTTGCAGACTCTTTTGATCCCAGCCGAGATTCCGGTGTGGGGGAAGTTGTTGTTTGTGCTCGTTGCCTCGTGGCTGTTTTGCAGCGCGACCTACGTGGTGTTTGTGCGATACACCCCCGTCGGCTGGATGCTTAACGGCAAGCGCGCATTTCCTTGAGACGAAGCTTTTCCGGCCGATGTGAGAATGCGATTTCAGCCGGAGGCCGATTTGCGAGAAGGTTTGCGTTTGCGCTGGAGTTGATAGACCCAACGATTCCCGGCTTTGCCCACTTGCTTTGCCGCACCGGTTTGTCGCAGGACATAAGCGATTCGTTGCCCGTCACCGCGTGAAACTCCGAGCAGTTGCGAGAGAACTTCTGTGTCAAAACGCTTGGGCAATTCGTCGGGCAACAAATCGCACAAATCCTGACTTTGGCAAAATTCGCGAGTCTCGACGACACTCTCCAACAACCGATCCGCGATCACAAAATCGGACTTCCCCCAGCGCCGTCTGCGACCGTGCCCAGGAAAGCGGACTTCCTGAATCTCAATCAGCGGAGCGATGATTCGCAGGTTGGGGTGGGGAAAGACTTGGGTGAAATACAACAATTCGTCGAAAATATTGACGAGCGTTTTTTTGGTGGGGCTCAAACGAACCGAAACGATGTCACCATCTTTGCGATCAAGCCGGACGATTTTTTTTCTGGCGACGACTGGTTTTACAATGTCGACTTGATGTTTGCCCAGCAACGTACGGATCTTGTTGCGAATCGACGACAGGGAGCTTTGTTGGATCTCGACCAGCCGCCCATCGCGGATTATGTCGATGCGAAATCGGCCTAATCGCATTTCCCTTTGGCTGGCATCGTCACTGTAAAGTTCCTTGAGTTGCTTATGTAAACTGAATTCCATTGGACCGCAGGGGGATTCTTTCTGAAGCTGTAACTGATAGCAAAAAGTTGCGAGGGTGCTGGCAGGGATTCCCTGATTTTAACCGTTCTTACCATGTTATCGGCAAAACGTTCCAGACCATTTCTGTCGTAATTGGCTCAGAAGTCGAAAAACTCACGATGCATTGAAAAAACCATTTTGGTAAGTTGGGGGAAGAAGAAGCCACGTGCGACTCCAGTTGTTGCATGTGGATTTTCAAATGCTGGCTGAATTCATAAATCAGCCACAGGACCCGTATTTCATTGACACCGAAGAAAGCCGGCTATGAATCGCTCGACTGCATCGACTGAACGAATGGGAATTTACGACGAAATCACACATTGCATTGGCAACACGCCGCTCGTGCGACTGCAGCGAATCGTCGAAGGTTGTGTCGCCGACGTAGTCGCCAAAATCGAAAACATGAATCCGCTTTGGAGCGTTAAGGATCGGATTGGTCGGGCCATGATCGATGCCGCCGAGCGAGACGGTCTGATTCAAGCCGATACGGTCATCATCGAGCCCAGTAGCGGCAATACCGGCATCGCTCTCGCCTATGTCTGTGCAGCTCGGGGATACAAGTTGAAGGTCTGTATGCCCGAAAGCATGACCATCGAACGACGCAGGTTGCTCAAGGCACTCGGAGCGGAAGTGATTTTGACACCCGCGGCCGAAGGCATGAATGGTGCCGTGAAACGCGCTACCGAGCTGGCCGCGGCCAATCCAAACTACTACATGCCGCAACAATTCAAGAATCCCGCTAACCCCGAGATTCACCGTCGTACGACTGCTGAAGAAATCTGGCGTGACACCGATGGCCGTATCGATATTCTGGTTTCCGGCGTCGGCACCGGCGGCACGATTACCGGTTGCTCAGAAGTCCTCAAGTCGCGCCGTCCGCAGATGCAATCGATTGCCGTGGAACCAATCAACAGCCCAGTAATCACTCAACGGCGCAGCGGGAATCCGATCCAGCCAGGTCGGCATACCATCCAAGGCATCGGTGCTGGTTTCGTCCCCGATATCTTAAACGTCGACATCATCGATGAGGTGGTCTGCGTAAAAGACGAAGACGCGGCGGAAACAGCGCGGCAATTGGCCATGAAAGAAGGTCTCTTCTGCGGCATCAGTTGTGGCGCTGCGGCTTGGGCGGCAATCCAAGTGGCTCGTCGTCCAGAAAACGAAGGTAAATTGATCGTGGTTGTTCTTCCGGACCTCGGCGAACGATACCTTTCGACGGCCCTCTATCCAGCCGAGTAATGGTTGGAAGCAGCTGCAATCGACGGAGCATTGCCCGCTGCGGTCTTGCCGACTTTAGATCGGCTTCTCGTAGACTTGATACGTTTTGTACTGGTGCAGCGGCATCGCGCGACTGAGAGCGGCCATCGACGGCAAGTTGTCTTCGGCAATCCAGCCGAATTCCCAGCGCCGATAACGCATCCAACGGTCGGTCATCGGTTTTGTCACCAGCGCGGTAATTCCTTTGGCACGGATGTCGGGATCGACTCCCACCGCAACGTTGCGAACTTCCGGAATCTTCTTCAACCAGTACAGCAACTGCGGGAACCGAATCCAGTCCGCCCAACCACGAGATCGTTGGATCGCCCAATTCACATTGGGAATCGAAACGTTGTACCCCACCATTTCGCCATCGATATAAGCACCGATGACCGTCTGGGGGTCCAGGATTCGTTTTAGTTGTCTTAGGTTGAAATCGAGTTCCGCATCCGTCAAGGGAACGAAGCCCCAACCACGACTGCGGATCACATTGCCGATTCGGTTAACATCGCGCAACATCTGTTCCAACGTGTCGGGAGTGCCCAATCGGATAGAGACCTCGGGAAATCGTTCCTGGATTCTTTCACACGATTCACGCAATTTGGCAAATCGTTCGGCGGCCTCGGCGAAGTCAACGCCGTGGACATTGAGGAAACTGTGAAAGCGCTTTACGGGCACCAGCCCAAAAGATTGCAACAAATCATCGTAGTATTTGGGTGTGTGGGCCATCATGATGAATGGCGGATGCTCGTGACCTTCGATCAACACGCCGAACTCGCCCTTCATCGACGGGTTGACGGGTCCGCGAATTGCCTGGCAGCCCTCACGTCGCAGCCAATCCACTGCAGTCTCGAGCAGCAGGTTCGCGATTTTTTGGTCAGACGGCGACTCGAAAAACCCAAAAAATCCGACGCGATCCTGGTAGTGTGAATTGTGCAGGTCATCGACGATTCCGGCGATCCGTCCTACTGGCTGCGAGCCGCGGTAGACGACCCAAACTTTTCGACGAGCGTGCTGGTAAAAAGGATGCCGCTGTGGGTCGAGTTGCAACCATTCCATTCTCTTCAGCGGAATTACCGCCGCGGGATCGTTGCGATAGAGATCGCATTTGACGCGATAAAAATCGGCGCGCTGACGACCTGTTTCTACTGCGTCGATTCTTAAATCATGTTGCATATTACACGGACCCAAGTCCCGCCTGTTTGAGCCGTCGCAAAAAGAAACGGCAAGTATAACCGCTCTTGTTGTGACAGCGAACTCAGGGCCATTAGGTCAAAACACTTAGACCTGTACCGTTAGCGCGGCAACGTATTTCAACAACAATTCACGATTGGACGTGGAAACCGATGACAATTCAGCGCGAACTGCCTCCGGTTCTCGTCGCAAGAAATAAGCGACCTGCCGCAATAATGGAGCGTCGGCGGCAAAATCAATGTGCGCGAGGCCTAAACTTGTGAGGCGTAACGCGCTTTCAATTTGACGCAAGGTTCGATAGTTGCCCACAAGTCGCGTCAAGTCATTATTTTCTATCAATCCGGCGGTTTGTTGCCGTTGCAAAGACCGAAGTGTGTTCGCGTCACGCAGATTCGGATTCGCTTCGAGATGCCGCAGTTGCAGGAGTTGAGTGAGAAATTCGACGTCTACCGTTCCGCCTTCACCCCGCTTCAAATCTTTTTTGCCTGTATCTTCCTGCATGCGAACTCGCATCGCGAGGATTTCCGGCGCAATTCCAGAACGCCAACCGCCGGCGACAATACACTTCACCAGCGTTTGTTCGAGTCGCTGCTGAAACGCAGGCGAACTGCTGGCAACGACCCGCGATTTACAGAGTACCAACCGTTCCCAGGTTTGCCCGTCGCCGGACTCGAAATAACGACGCAATTCGTCCAGTGAAGTTGCCAACGAACCACTCTTTCCGGACGGACGCAGGCGGCTATCGACGTCGTAAAGTTTTCCGGAACTGCCAGAGGTCGTCACTCGCTTGGTAACATCGGCAGCCCATTGACTGAAGAAATGTTGATTGGACGTCTGTCGCGCGGGATCCGACCCGATGGTGCTTCCTTCGCTGGAAAAGACGAAGATCAAATCTAGATCGCTTTGGTAATTGACCTCTTGTCCGGCAAGTTTTCCACAGGCAACAATCCCAAATTCGCAGAGGCTCCGCCCCTCTGGTCCCTCAATCATTGGAACCCCGGCCTTGGCCACCATCGCGTCATAACAAAAACGCGAAACGGTTTCCAAGCACACTTCGGCAATATTGGACAATGCCAGGTTGATTTGCTCGGTCGACTCCTGTCCGACCAAATCGCGAATGCCAACTCGCAGATGTTGCGCCTGCTTGAAACGGTGGATGATGGGATCGAGTTGGGTTGCTCCCGCCATCAACTCGGACAAATAATTGGCAAGCCAACTGCGAGAAGGCAATTCTTCCATGAGCAGCGCATCGACTAATTCATCAATCATGCCCGGATTGTTTCGCAGGATCGAAGTGAGATATTCCGCAGCCGCACACATTCTCACGAACAGTTGCAGGGCAGCATTCGAGGTCGCGAAGAGTTCCCACAACACACCCTTGGCTCCCAGGTTTTCGCTTACGGAGCGAAGAGCCACGAGGGTCGCGTCGGGCTGTGGCGTTTCGTTGATTTCTTTCAAAAGTTTGGGTGCAATCGCGGCAAAAAAATGTCGACAGCGATTTTGCGAAAGGAAGGGAATGTTTTCCACGGCGCAAGACATCAGGTTCTTCGCCGCGGACAATCGATCCTCGAAGCGCCAATCGGCCAGGGCTGCGGCCATTTCTTCGTCCGTCGGCTCACTGCCAAAGATCAAGTCGATGATGGCCGGAATTTCTTCATCCGGTTCCTCCGAGAACGCGGAATGGAGCAAGTGATCGAGGATCCGCCGATTCACTCCGGTTACATCCAGCAAATCACGTCGAAATTGGTCGAGCGCCGAATGGTCAAACATGTTGGCGTAACCCATGCGAATCGCAATTTTTCGCAGCTCATTGTCGTTTTCCGGAAGTTCATGGGTCTGCAGATCGAACATGATTTGGAGTCGATGTTCCAGCCGCCGTAACCAGATGTAGTTCTGGGCCAACAAGGATTCCTCGTGCAACGACAGGCAGCCAGCCAGTTGGAGTTGCTCAATGGCCTTGAGCGTGTTCACCGTCTGGACTCGCGGCAATCGTCCGCCATTCAGTAATTGCAAAAACTGAATCACAAATTCAATGTCGCGAATACCGCCATGTCCGGTTTTGATATTACGTTTCGCCACACCGTCGACCAAGGCTCGTTTTTCGATTTGCCGCTTGAGCGCCTTCACTCCCGTGATTTCAAAACGGTTGAGATGGCTGCGGTAGATCCAGGGATTCATCGCGGCCAAGATTTCGTTACCGAGTGCAAAATCCCCAGCGACCGGCCGCGCCTTGATCCATGCCTGTCGTTCCCAAGTTCGGCCCTTCATTTCGTAGTATTGCAACAGACTGTTTCGCGAGTTGACGACTCGGCCTTTGCTGCCTTCGGGTCGCAAACGCAAGTCGACACGATAGGCGATGCCTTGGTTCGTGGATTCGTTCAGGAGTTTGGAGAAGTCCCGCACCATTTCTTCGAAAAACTCCTGAGTGCTTCGTCCTCGCGGCCCGTCGCACTGTCCGCTTTTGCCGAATGCCATGATCAGATCAATGTCGCTGGAATAGTTGAGCTCAGTGCCGCCGAATTTTCCTAAAGCGAAAATGACAAAGGGAACCTCGTTTCCGTGTTCATCGCGTGGCACGCCCCATTTTTTCTTGAGATGCCGATCGCAGAATTCATACGCACACTGGCAAATGGCTTGGGCCACAAAAGAGATCTGTTCGGTTACCAAGGCCAACCGCTGCTGGGCGATGAGATCGCCAAAGGCAACTCGCAGGGTTTCGCGGTGCTTGAATCGGCGGAGGATCGCGAGGGCTTGCCGCGTTTCCGTGGCACTACGCATCTCGTTTGACAGATCGTCCACCAAAACCGCTTGCGTGATCGGTTGCCCCTCCGTCATGCGCAGGGCATCGTAGGCCTCTGGATCGCGAATCAATAAATCGGCGAGGTATTGGCTGCTCGCGAAAATTCGCAAGAGAACTGGAATGCCGGTTTTTTCTCGATCAAACAAAGCCGCTAGGGCCAACGGGCTGCGGGACGCTGCGACGAACCGTTCGAAATTGTTGAGAGCCATGTCCGCATCGCTGACCTGCGGAAGCTGTTGGGTAAGTTGAATCAAGATTGACTCGCACAGATCAATCGTCAGGCCAGAGCGCAAAAACTTTTCGAGGTTCGTTCGCCCACGGGCCAAATCCGTAACGCCTGCCGCCCGCAACCAACGGTCTGGATCTGTCACAAACTGATCAAAATTCGCGGAAGCCAGGGACATCAAAAGCATTTCGCGTTGAGGTTTGAGTTATTTTGCTCGCGTGCGCAGTGCATTCAAGGGCGTTGATTGTCCGCCGATGAGTTGAATCACATTTTCGAAGGAATCGATGAGGGATTTCACCTTTTCTGGCCGAGCATGAACAATCGATAGACTCGAAGGCGACACCGAGATCGTTCCATCGCAATTCGGTAATTGTAACTCGCAATACGTACATTCACGATCGTAGCGAATTTCCATGCCTGGGACTTCAGTTGCCTCCACCGCATCGATAAAGTCGGCGACCTTCAAGTCGGAGGGCAATGAAAATTCGAGACGGTTGAAGATGCCGTCAAAGACGTTAGCGAACGCCTTCGAAGAAACTTGGGCCGGATTTCTGATCGCCGCGACTGACCGCGTCCACACCACCCGTTCGAAATCTTGGGAATCGAGTTCGACAGTAACTGAGTAAGCGAAAAAGGGCGTGGTAATGGTTCCGGTTCCATCCAAAGTTTCGGCAGCATCCAGGTCGCGTCGCGTAAACTTGAACGCTTCCTTCAATTTTCCGAAAACCACATCCAAGTCTTTTTTAAGTTCGACCTTTGCCAAACTGGCGACGAATTGATTTGTCGCGGTATTGAATTGATCGGGTATCTGCAGCCCTTTTTTCCAACCGGAGAGGTTCCTGATTTTTTCAGATGCTGAAATCACAAACGTCACGTCCGCAATTCGTTGGCTGGATTGGGCGGCGCGCCTCTTTTCCAAAATTGGCTTTAAATCAACCAACACTTGGTCGACCGGTTGGTTCGAAAATAAGCCTGGGGTCTGCTCGTCGTGGTCGCTGGTGGTCAATCGCAAAGTCCGTGGTACTTCTTTCTCGAGATAATCTTGCAGCGAATCGACCGTAAGCTTCCCCTGATCCAAGGCTGTCGGGGCGTTTCCTTGCAATGCCTCGCTCAGGTGATGAGCCCAAATGCTGAGCCGGTGCTTACCACTGGAATGTGCGATCTGATCGGCTCGACACGGAGTGAAACAAATGCAATTCGGAAGTCGCCTGACGAGGTCTGACAAAGCCCCTGCGGAAATGGCATTGGGCAGCTCCGAGTGGTCGCGCGGGAAACAATCAAGGAAGAAAACAGTGCGGACACCGGAGTCTGAACGAAATCCTGAAAACAGTTCTTCGAGGGGAACGCTGGTGTCACGGCGATCGGCATCTTGCGTGTCATGACAAGTCAGGAAGTTGCGATCCTCTAAAGAGAAGCCATGGCCGACGAAATAGAAGTAGAGAATATCGTCGCCGTTAAGTCCATGAATCAGCTTTCTAACCTTCGACTCAACAACGCTCTTGGTTGCCTGCTGATTGACCAAACGAATCTGCTGTTCTCGTGGGACCCCCATGGCTTCAATCGCGGCCGAAAGCTGATCAAGATCGCGTTCAGCATAGGGGACTGAGCGGACCGCGGGATCCAGATGCTCAGCGACGGCGATCAGAATAGCGTGTTTCGTCATGGCTAAGCGAGCAGCAAGGGAGTTAATTGCAGAGATCGCATTTTATCCGCTCGCCAAATTGACGGTACCGGGGCAGGGCGGAAACCCGGACGAATCACGGCGCGTCTGGCCTAGAGAGCGCGACGATATTTGGACTTTGGAGGTGCGCCAGGTTTGATCCCCAATTTCTCCTCGGCCAATCGGTCGACAAATTCTTGCATCGGGTCGAGATCGAGGGGCCGATTGATCTTCCGCTCAATTTTCACGAGTTCCGAACGTTGAATTGGCTCAACCAGCGTGAACGCGATTCCCGACTTGCCCATTCGCCCGGTACGTCCGACACGGTGCACGTAATCGTCGCTCAGTTCAGGAACGTCAAAATTAATGATGTGCGAAACTCCGGTCACATCGATGCCGCGTCCGACGACATCGGTTGCGACCAGGCAACTGACCTTGCCGTCGCGGAAGTCTTGCATCATGCGATCACGAGCCGACTGATTCAAGTCTCCGTGGATTGTCCCAAGCCCTTTGACCAAATCGAGCTTAAGCAGCTTTCGGTAAAGGCGTTCGGTGCCCAGTTTTGTGCGGCAGAAGACAATCGCCTGCTGCGGTTGTTCACGTTTGATGAGTTCGAGCAAGATGTCAAACTTAAGTTCTTCGGGAACCATCAAGTAGTATTGATCGATCGTCTCGGCGGAAACTTTGCTGCTCGAGAAGTTCACCATTTTCGGTGCGTTCATGTAGCGTTTGGCCAATTCCAAAATCGCAGGGGGCAAGGTGGCGCTCAACAACATGGTTTGGCGGTCGCGAGGACAGCGACTGAGGAGCCACTCAATGTCGTCACGGAAGCCAATGTCCAGCATTCGGTCGGCCTCATCGAGCACTGCGAATTCGATTTCGGTGAGCGTGAGGTTTCCGCGTTTGACGTGGTCAATCACTCGACCCGGTGTTCCGACGACAACGGCCGCGCCGCTGCGGAGTTGGTTCGTTTGCGCCTGCATCGGCTTGCCGCCGTAGAGGCAAACGATCGGCAGGTCTTTTTTGCCCGCGAGCTTTTGAAATTCCTTGCTGACTTGCAAGGCCAATTCGCGAGTGGGAGTCAAGATCAGTGCGGCAGGCTTATTTGGTTTGGTATCGATGAGTTCGAGGATAGGCAGCGCGAACGCGGCGGTTTTTCCGGTTCCGGTTTGGGCTTGTCCGAGCAAATCAAATTCTTCCAAAGCCAAGGGAATAAGTGCGGCTTGAATCGGCGTCGGTCGCGCGTACCCGACCTCAGCCAAAGTCGCCAAGGTTTCCGGCGACAAACCCAATTGTTGAAAATCCAGAACTTGTTTTCGTTTTGTTACAGCAGTTGACACAGACAATATCATCAAAATCCAATTGGGAAAAAAAGCAACCTTGACCGTCCCCCAGGAGAGAGAAGGGTTAGTCGGGCAGACTAGAATGTACCTTTATAACGTCAGCAGCGAAAATTAGCCAGCCAGAATATCTCAACGGCGGCGGCAACCTGCGGCAATTTGCAGTGAACCGTGGCGTTCGCTTGGAATTCAGGGGCCTTCGTCATAACATGGCGTAGGCTCGCATCAAAAGAGCGGGCGATGCGAATACTCGTTGCTACCAGATTTTTCGATGCAGACAAAAGTACAAAGTGCGCTCAATTACTTGATCGACGGTTCAGAAGAACCAGTTTCGAATCGTTCGATGTCGGATTTGTTTCAGCAACTGAATGCCCAGCAAATCATCGAACTTCTGGAGTCGGTCAGCGAGGAACCGCAAATTTTCGACGAGCCAGAATCGGCCCAACGATTGGAACGGGCGATTCCCTACATCGCGGAAGCCTCCCGAAATCTAGAATTCGATGGCGACGTTTTGCTCCCGCTGTGGCGCAACGCCTATTCTCTCTCAAAACGGGAGTCGAATCTGCGCAACGGATGGTTGTACTGGCTGGCGGTCATTGGGACGCCGCAGGCCTTGCAGCAATGGAAAGAAACAATGGCGGATGAGCCGCCAGAATTTCGTTCAGGAATTGTTTGGCCATTCGCTCCATTGCTGAAGAATCTACACCTGACGAACGCTGATCTCGCCGACATCTTGACCCGGACAATGCCGTATCCGCAGACCGCGGCATGTGCCATTGACCTGTTAAATTTTAGGTTCCGCGAGGGCTTGAGCATTCCGCATGTAGCGCAACCGCGCGTGCTGGAGTTGTCGAATCTGATGGGCCGCGTCGCTCAACAATTGGGACAAGTGGAAGAGGGGAATTTTCCGGCCGGCTTGTCCCAGTCAGAAATCGCCCAACTCGTTGGTGACTCGGTGGCGTTGTTGATTTCCCTTTGCGATCTGGTGGCCTTGTGTGAATTCAAGGAGGCCGAAGGAAAGCTTCGCCAGGTTGCCTCGCTGCGTCATCGACGCGTTCAAGCCGAAGCGTATGCAGCTCTTGCGCGGTTGGGATTTGCCGATGGAGGCGAACAGTTGGTGGCACTTGCAAGCGAACCATCCGTCCGCCTGCGGGTTCTGAAATACGCTCAGGAACTTGGAATTGAAGAAAAAGTTGACGAGAAATTTCGATCAACAGAAGGAATTGTGGAAAGCCAGATGGCGAATTGGCTGGCTGAACCCCAACAAATTGGCATCGCGCCGAGTCGCGTCGAGTTAGTTGATAGTCGTCGTCAGTTTTGGCCCGGATTTAATGACCCGGTTGACTGTCACCTCGTCCGCTTTTCTTACGGGATTGAGACCCAGCAGTTTTCGAACATCGGAATCGTAGGCCCCATGATCTACGCCTTCGAGAATGATGTTTCTGGTTTGAGTCTCGACGATTTGTATGCGGCATATGCCGGTTGGCAAGTCGTGCATCAGGACCTGTTCGAAATTTCACTGGATGAAGCCTATCGAACTCGTGGTCGAGATTTGGAACGACAAATCCTGCGACTGGAGGAAGACGACTTTCAAAATGTTCGGCCTCAGTTCGTTGCACACTTTTTTGGCGAATGGCTTCTGATTGCTGCGGCAGAATTACACGGCAATTCGGGAACGGCCATCGTCGATAACCAGACGGTAACCTGGTTCATCGACAATGGTGCTGATTCAAGCCCGCAATTCGCTTACCTCGTTTATCGCGGCGGGCGACTGTTGAAAATGTTTAATGAGCAAGCCGAAAAAGAAGTCTGAAGTCTCGGAATGAATCGCGTTGATGCGTAGGCGAAGTCAATGCAACGGCTTATAATGCGGAAGCCCACTGGGCAATCTCTTGGAAAACATTGAACCTTTGCCATTCGCCGCGAGAGCTATGTATGACTGGATCAACCACAAATCGAGTCTTGATCGCCGACGACAATAATTCGAACCGTGAATTGTTGGAGGCCTATCTGGCTAATCTGGGCTGTGAAATCGAAATTGCGCGCGACGGCAAGGAAACCATGGAAAAGGCCCGCAGTTTTCGGCCGGACCTGGTCCTGCTCGACGTCATGATGCCCAAACTCAGCGGGTTTGAGGTTTGCTCGCAAATCAAGAGAGATCCAGAACTGAAGAACATCATGATTTTGATGGTGACGGCGTTAAATGAGATTGGCGATATCCAGCGGGCGGTCGATGCCGGAACGAACGATTTTCTTTCGAAGCCCGTGCAAAAATTGGAGCTGGTCAAACGTGTCGAAAATTTGCTCGCGCTCAAGGGTGTGACGGACGAGAACGAACGGCTTCGGCAGTACATTCAACGGATGGAAGAGCAAACGCTTACACGCAACTAAGGTCCGAGTACTTGAACGAAAAACCGGTTCCCAAATCCGATTGTCCTCCCACGCTTGCCGCCCATCGCTTGGTGCCAATGGCTCATGTATCTGACGTTGACCGCGCCGCAGAGTTTTACACGCTGCTGGGCTTTTCTTGTGAGAGTCGATTTACAGGAGAGGCTGGAGTGACCAATTTTGCAGGCTTGGTCGCCAGACAGGCAGAAATATTTTTGGCGAGAGCCAGCGAACCGGTGGTTCCTTCAGCGCAGTCTGTTTTGTTTTATCTCTATTCGGACGATATCGCTGGCTTACGAAGACATTTGCTGACTAAGGGCCTGCTCGACGGCGGACCCCCACCAGGCGAGGGGCGCCCGATCCAATTGCCGGAACGGAATGTCGCGTTTGACCTGAGGTATCCGTTCTACATGCCAGCCGGAGAATTGCGCGTCCACGACCTCGATGGCTACTGTTTGTTGGTGGGCCAGTTGGCTTGACGAATTACCTATACGCCAATATTTTTAGCAAAAAGCCCAATGCCGCAGGCAATTTTTTGCGAGTTTTTGTGAAATTCGGCCATTCGGTAACGTAAAGCATCGGTGAATCATCTTGAATCGCATTCGTTGCGGACGTATAAGAACTAGAAGTGTTTGGCAGTTTTTTCTTTCGTACGTTTACGGTAGCTAAGTTGATTCGCGTTTTTTCAATCATGGTCATTCAGTTGGCGATTTTTGCTGCACCTTGGGCAAATTTCGACTTTTCGGAAGTGATCCACGGCGACACTGGCGATCATTCGGCGAATTTTCTCAATGCCAACAGTTTTTGTTGCGAAGCGTCCGAAGTCCAATCAGACGATTACTTTGAATACGTTCAGCTCCTTGAGTTGAAGCCTTTGACGGCGTTTGTTTTGTTATTGGTTCCGCGCTCGCACACTTTAGTTGATCAATTCTCCGCTCAAAATTATTCTCGCGGGCCGCCAGTACAGATATTAGCCTGATTTGTCGTCGACAATTCGTCGGTGCTGAATCTCGTTTGTTTTCCGCTGTGCGTATGCGGAAAAATTCTGTGCGCCTTTTTGCTTAAGGCGTGAACACGACATTAAGGCGCCGATTCTGATGGACCACCAGAACTCACAGGACTCAAACGGGGATCCGCTGCGCCGGATCAGGGAATGCATTGCTCATGCAGCTCATCTGTTGCCGGCTCAGGGGCCGATCGCCGTTTTTATTCATCACAATACTTTGCATGCCTTCGAATCGCATTCGTTTACCGATGCAGTTGTTGAAGGAGCCAGAACGTTTGGCTGTGAACCGTACTTGAGCGAAATCCAGTACAGGGCTTTTGTGTCGAGCGGTAGGATCAAGCCCGAAGATCTGGAAGCTGTCATGTTAGACGACCTCGACGAGACGGCCGACGACTTGTTGGGCTTTTTGGGAACTCGGTTCCATCTGCGGATGGCCATGCTTGAGAATCCTTGGCATGAAGTATCAACCGCCGAGCTTAAGTGGTTCCTCGCCGAATCGGATTCGTTGCGGCGATTTCTCAACGACGAGTCCCACAATCATAATGCGATGTTTATTAAAACGACACGCCGTTGGGTAATGCATGAATTGACAAACAAAACCGCAAGCGGAAACCCTCGTCGAACCGCGGCGCTGGAATCCGTTGCTCGGCTTGCTAAGCGTGTCGATGTAAATTCTGTTGGAGCCTGGCCGCTCCAAGAATGGCAGACTTTTTCCATGCAGTTGCTGTGGAACGTCTGCCGGGCAGGAGTAGTTGAGGCCGATTCGTACCTTCCAGTACCCAACTCTGAACGACGGCACCGGGATCTCCTGTTTGCTATTACCCAACGTGATTCCGATGAACTTGTCAACGAACTATTGATCCGATTTTGTGCCGCGTTTCTTGATCAAGGAATTTCTCGATGGCCCCTGCCGGGGCGCGAATCCGGTTTTCTCACCAGCTTTTTGAATCTTTACAGCCAGGAACGGTTCGGCGTTGAGCCATGGCGAAAGTCACTAGGTGCTGAGTGTCGTCGGCTGCTAGAACGACGGTGTTCGGCGTCCGAACTTATTCATGACGAGTTGATTCGATTGGGAGTTACTGCTGAAGCCTGGCCTGAATATCTTTCGTCCTCACTCCTGGCGTTGCGCGGGTGGGCTGGGATGATCTGGCATATTGAGAATCGCGGCGACCGTGCGGTACGTCCAATTCCGGGTGGCTCGCTTGAAGAATTTGTTGCCGTACGGCTGCTGTTAGATCGAATGGCCCTGGAGTGGTTGGCGGCTGAAGTGCTCGGATTTCGGCAACCACTCAACGCATTGCTTCCATTTCTGAAAAAACAAGTTGTGGACGAAAATAAGGAAGATGCCGATCAGCTTGCGTTTCAAATTTTTCAAATCGCCCAATACCGCGGTTGGAGTCCCGGCGAGTTGGCCGATGTTTCCGAACAGAATTGGCAGTTGTTGTTAACGGAACTTCGGAAGTTCTCAGCAGTTGAACGGAGACGAATTTTTCATCTGGCCTATGAGCGGAGATTTCGACAGCAAACGCTTGATGCCATTTCGATTCACTCAGGAAATTTTGGTGCCCCTAGGCAAAGAACCACGCAACCTAGATTTCAAGTGATTTGCTGTATTGATGAACGAGAGGAGTCATTTCGGCGCCACCTGGAGGAAATCGCTCCCCAATGTGAATCGTTCGGTGTCGCGGGATTTTTTGGCGTGGCGATGTACTATCGTGGTGCAGCAGACGCGCATTATACGCCTCTTTGTCCGATCGTAATTGTTCCGCAACATTACGTCCTGGAGCACGTTTCGGAGTCGCATTTAGGGGTCGGCGATCGGCGTCGACAGACTCGGAAATTGATTGGCATGGCAGTACACCGGGTTCATCTATTGAGCCGGTCGTTATGGGGCGGCCTGTTGACCGCATTGATTGGTGCGATTGCAACTCTTCCGCTTGTGATGCGCGTGTTGTTTCCGCGCCTAACGGCCCGATTGCGACAGTTGTTTGGGCAATTTGTTCAGACTCCTACTGTCACCCAACTTTGTTTGGAGCGAATTACTGAAAAGCCAGGCTTCGAAACGGGGCAGGTTGGTTATTCTGTTGGCGAAATGACGGCGATCGTTGAACGTACGCTTCGTGACATCGGTCTGACGACCGGTTTTTCGCAACTGGTGGTGATTGTGGGTCATGGATCGTCGAGCCTCAATAACCCACATGAGTCGGCACACGATTGCGGGGCCTGCGGCGGAGGTAGGGGAGGGCCGAACGCGCGCGCTTTTGCACAGATGGCAAACGATCCTCGTGTGCGGCGGGCACTTGGTCAGCGAGGCCTTTTGATTCCGGAGGCCACGTATTTTCTCGGTTCATACCACAACACATGTAACGACGAGATTACGTATTACGATACCGAATTATTGCCACTCTCGCATCGGGAGTTAATGAATGAGGCAAAAACAAGATTGGATAGCGCCCGCGAAATGGATGCGCACGAACGCTGCCGTCGATTTGAATCGGCACCGCTTGGGCTTTCGCCACGGGGAGCTTTGCGGCATGTGGAAGCTCGCGCCGAGGATTTGGCTCAAGTTCGCCCGGAATATGGTCATGCGACCAATGCAATTTGTGTGGTAGGTCGCCGTCAGCGCACACGCGGTTTGTATTTGGATCGCCGTTCGTTTTTGGCTTCCTATGATCCAACTCAAGATGACGATCAAGCCTCCATTTTGACCCGAATCTTGCAGGCGGTAGTGCCGGTTTGCGGGGGGATCAATTTGGAATACTATTTTTCATTCGTTGATCCGAAAGGATATGGCTGTGCTACCAAATTACCGCACAACATTACGTCTTTGTTGGGTGTTATGGATGGCGCGGCGAGCGATTTGAGGACTGGGTTACCATGGCAAATGGTTGAAATTCATGAACCAGTCCGCCTTCAATTCGTCATCGAGACGCATCCGCAAATCATGCAGAGAATCATCGAACTGAATCCCGGAATCGCAAGTTTGTGTAAGGGAGATTGGGTGCAACTTGCCACGCTCGATCCAAACTCGGGAGACGTTCATCGTTACTCACGCGGCGAGTTCATACCCCATCGACTGGATCAGCACGTTCTTCCGCAAGCTAAATCATCAGCCGACTGGTACGACGGTTGGCGCGAGCATTTGACTTTCGCCCAAATTGGATGCGGCGATTCAATGGGTACTCACGGGGCGAGCGTGAAAGGAACTTCAACATGACAATGGAATTCATGATGCCCTTGATCGGAGCGGCGATGCTCGGATTGCCTGCGATTCTGATTTTGTGGATCGGGCTGCCGATGTTACTACAACATCCGTGGTCGGAGCAAATCGTCTCGCGCAGTGTATTCTTAGTTGTCTGGCTTGGCTTGGGACTGAGTTGCCTGGCGGCGACCATTATGATCGCAACGGGAACGACTCAATCCAACGTATCGCTCGGTTCTTGGTATTCGATCCCGAGTGTTGAGTTGGATTTCAAGTTGGATTTGATTCTCGATGGATTGTCGTTGACGTTTGTCATTATGTCGTTTGTATTGTGCGGGACGATCTCGGCCTTTGCCACCAAGTACTTGCATAAGGAATTGGGTTTTCAAAGGTTTTTCTTGTTGTTTGCAATGTTCCTAACGGGCATCGTCATGGCGGCACTGGCCGGAACGATCGAGTTATTGTTTGTGGGATGGGAATTAGTCGGATTGTCTTCAGCATTGCTGGTCGCTTTCTTTCACGAGCGGTTGGGGCCAGTCAAAAATGGACTACGAGTCTGGGCAGTATATCGGGTTGCCGACGCGGCATTTTTGGCTGCGGCGGCCACGATGCACCACATGGTCGGGCATGGTGACTTCGCGGCGTTGATGCCTGGAGAGACGTGGCCAAATGCCGTGTCTGTCTTGACACAGGAGCAGGCGATTTGGGTCGGTTTGCTGCTGCTATTGGCGGCAATGGGTAAGTCAGCTCTCGTCCCATTTTCAGGCTGGTTACCCCGAGCGATGGAGGGGCCGACTCCATCAAGTGCGATTTTTTATGGCGCATTGTCCGTTCACCTCGGAGCCTATTTGTTATTGCGAATCAGTCCAATCCTTCAACAGTCGACGTTGGTGTGCCTGGTCATTATCGGTGTCGGTGCAACGACTGCATTGTTTGCGGCAATTACCGCTCGAGTTCAATCGGACATCAAATCGGCGTTGAGCTTTGCGTCACTGACACAAGTTGGTTTGATCGTGATTGAAATTGGATTGGGTTGGGAATTGGTGGCGCTAATTCATATCGTTGGCCATGCCTGTTTTCGAACGTTGCAGTTGTTGCGAGCACCGACTTTGTTGCACGACTATCACACCCTTGAGAATGCGGTAGGCGGGCATTTAACACATTTGTCCAAACACGGCATTTCAGGATCGAGTGGATCAGCGGTGCTTTATCGTTGGGGGTTGGAGCGAGGTTATTTGGACTTTGCATTGAATCGGTTTTTTGTAAATCCTGTGCTTGGTTTTTTTCGACGGTGCCATCGGGTAGAGCAAGCTTGGGCGAATTGGTGTCGTAGCGGTTCGCGTGCCACTTCCGAAGGCATCCCGTCAACGACAACGTCAGCCCCGGTTGATTTATTTGAGGAACTGCCATGAGTTCGTTGTTGTTGCCTTGGATGACATTGTCCATACTAATTGCTGTTGGTGGCGCAATCAGTTTGCGCTTGGTACAATCGCCTGATAAAGCTCGCAATGTAGCCGTGTTGGTTACCGGCGGAATATTTATCGTTGCAATGGCCGCGACTATAGATTTTTATCAGCTAAGCCAAGCCAATGTTGCCGAAAAATGGGGAATCAAAATTCCTGGGCTAGTCGTTCTGCCGTTGTCTCTTGACAGGTTGACGGCCCTTATCCTTCCTTTCGTTGCGCTATTGGTCTTTTTGACAGTACTCGCGACGCCCCGCACAAAACTTCGTCGAGTTCCGTTCTCGGGCTTACTAGTGTCTGAGGCCATTTTATTTTTCCTATATGGCTCTCGTGACCCATGGGTATTGATCACTTTGTTGTCGTTGTTGTCCCTTCAAGCCGTGTTTGAGTTGCACAACCGTCGCAAGCCGTGGCGAAACATGGCTGGGCATATGCTCGCCCACGTTGTTCTGTTGGTAATGGGGTGGAGCTTGATTTGCGTTTCGCCAGATTATGCAGCGGGTTTTTTGCAAGTATTTGAAGCCAATAGTTCCGCCGAACCACTTTCTTCAATTGCTGGATGGGGCTTGTCATTACTTTTATTAGGACTTTTAATTCGCGTTGGGATTTTTCCATTTCATACGTGGATTGGCGAATTGGGTGAGCACGCATCGCTCGCGACAACCTTGGTTTTTCTATTGCCGATGCCATCGATCTATGTATTGGTGAGATTGGTGTTGCCGATCGCGCCTTCGGTCGTTTGGGACATCAGCATGCTTGCTGCGCTATTGACGGCGGTTTATGCGTCGGGGATGTCGCTGGTTCAAACGCAACCAAGAAGGTATTTTTGTTACTCGTTTCTCAGCCATTCCGCGTTGGTTTTGGCAGGACTGAGCACTCGCGAGCCGATTTCTCTCTCTGGCAGTCTTGCGGTCTGGTTGTCTGCAGGCGTTTCGTTGACAGGTGTCGGATTATCGCTGCGTTCATTGGAGGCACGAATGGGCCAGCTTTCGTTGACACGTTTTCACGGGCTTTTCGAACAAGTCCCAATACTGGCAGTCATGTTTTTGGTCTCTGGGTTGGCCGCAGTCGGTTTTCCGGGCACGATCGGATTCGTTGCCGAAGAGTTATTGATCGAAGGCGTCATCCACGCACGGCTGCTCGCTGGGGTACTGTTGGCATTGGTTGCGGCCCTTAATAGCATTGCCGTGCTTCAGGTTTATTTTCGTCTGTTTGGCGGAACGCAACATCGTACGTCAGTCATGCTGCATGCCCAAGGAGCAGAGCGATGGGTGACTCTGATTCTCGTCCTGCTGGTCTTCGGGACGGGCCTATTTCCACAGCCGTTTATATCCTCGCGCTTTCGCGCTGCAGACGACCTTTTGCAAAACGAATCGAACGTCGAGTCGCAAGTAAATTTTCCGAACGAACACGGATTTATTGAAGCGATAACGGAAGTTGTGAAGGAACAGTCAGAGACAGAATTTGAAGCTGAATCACCTGCGAAAAAGACTGTCCTATTGACCGAAATCAAGAGGGCATGTTTCGTCCGGGCCGCTTTGCTTGAAAGCTCTTTTCGGCCACCGGCCCAGTCGGCATATACGCGGACATGCAGTCGCGACGAAGACCATTGATTGGCGAAGCTAATTAGCGCTATTGCAAATGTAAACGGCGCGCTCAATTGGGCCCAACGAACTGTGCTGGGCGCCATTTGCGAATTAGCGTGAGCATCTGATTCACACATTCGCAAAATTCAACTTTGGTCGGTCAGACCTAAATTCGCCTGACAATCTGTACGAATGGCAAGAGACCACAGCAGACTTGCAAAGTGTCCCAAATTCTAAAGGAAAAGAAATGAACAACATTTTGAATACAAACGCCGCGGATGTTCCTCGCGGTAACCTGCAAGGCTTTGTTCGATATGCCAAGTCCGATATCATCAGCGGCTTGCTGGTCTTTTTGATCGCGTTGCCGTTATGTCTCGGCATTTCGATTGCCAGCGGTTTCCCGGCAATTGCTGGTGTCTTTACAGCAATTATCGGAGCCGTACTTACAACTTTTCTCAGTAACTGCGAATTGACCATCAAGGGCCCAGCAGCTGGGATGATCGTGATCGTTTTGGGAGCCGTCACGCATTGTGGCTTCATAGAGGGAGGAAGTGCCGAAGCCAACTTCGAGGCCTATCGTATGGTGTTAGCGATAGGGATAGTTGCGGGATTGGTACAGATTTTATTTGGTTTATTTCGCGCGGGCGTGCTTGGAGATTTTTTCCCATCGGCTGCCGTGCATGGAATGCTGGCTGCGATTGGCGTGATCATCATGCTGAAACAAATTCCGGTAGCGTTGGGTGAAAAGGCAGTTGGCGAACCACTGGAACTCATCCGCCATCTTCCGAATATGATTGCAGAGGCCAACCCATCAATTGCGACAATCGGCTTATCGAGTCTGGCTATCATGTTTGGGTTTGGTTTTTGGAAATCAAAATCTAAAAATGCCATCGTCAAGGCAGTTCCCTCGCAACTTGTCGTGCTGATTTTGGGAGTAATCGCAGGTTACTATCTCGACCTTGGGCATCAGCACACCTACTCATTCTTGGGGCATGACTTTGAACTAGGTGAAAATTTCTTGGTAAATGTGCCCATGAATTTGTTTAATGCGACGGCAACGCCGAATTTTGGTGTGTTCACAGATCCGAATTTGGCAGGGGGCGCTATAAAATGGGTGGTCATGTTCGCTCTGATCGGAAGCTTGGAATCGATGCTGAGTGCCAAGGCGGTTGACATGCTCGATCCATGGAAGCGTAAGTCGAATTTGAATCGGGACCTGATGGGCATTGGCCTAGCCAATTCTGCAGTGGCAATGATCGGTGGCCTACCAATGATCTCTGAAATCGTTCGCAGCAAGGCAAATATCGACAACGGTGCGAAGACCCGGTTTGCAAATTTCTGGCATGGTATTTTCTTGCTCTTGTTCGTGGCTTTGTTACCCGCATTGATTCATCGGATACCCTTGGCGGCCTTGGCAGCAATGCTCGTGTATACAGGATTTCGGTTAGCATCACCGCAAGAGTTTGTGAACGTCTACAAGATCGGTCGCGAACAATTATTAATTTTTGTGGTGACCATGGTTTCCGTCCTTTTGACGGACCTTTTGATAGGAATCCTGATCGGCATCGGCTTGAAAATCGTAATCCATTTTATTAACGGGTTGCCAGTGAAGACGTTGTTCAAACCTTATCTCGAGGTCGATACTTCCGACAGCAAACAGGTCGTTATCAACGCGAGCGGTTCCGCCGTTTTTACAAACTTTATTCCGTTTCGCCGCGAGATCGAGCAACTGGGGTTGGTGCAAAAGCAGAATGTTGTCGTCGATCTGTCCGGCACCAAACTAGTAGACCACAGCGTGATGGAAAAATTGCATGAATTACAAATGGATTTTGAACAAGCCGGTTTGCGACTGGACGTCATCGGTCTCGATGGTTTGCAGCCCCTCTCTTCTCATCCCTATGCCTCAAGGAAACGCGGATTTCCAAAATTGTCCAAGGTCACCGTGTTGACCCCGCGAAATAACCGAGAACGCGTGACCCAGCATCTGCGTGGCATGGGGGTCGAACGGATAATCGTTTCGGAGTGCCAAGTCGAGGGCGAAATGTTGAACAACGATGATGTTTTGAGGTTCGAGTGCTTTGTCGAAACGTCGGTCGGAAGAAAAGTCTTGGATTTCGTACACGATTGTCGGGATTATGGTCCGGAAACGAATGCCGTTTTGGAAAAAGCGGAGATCGTGCTCAACCGTTCCGGATTGTCAAACACGCACTAAGAGCAAAGCTTAACCCCTAATTTGCGTTCGCTTACGGTTAATGGGTATTGAAGTTATTCGGCGGATTGACGTACGCTAAAGCCATTTCAGATTTGACCCCGGCGATTGGTTCCGGTGGTTTATCGTAAGCCCATATTCATATGCCTAACACTCAGCTCAGAACGATTGAAGAATTTGTCCGGTTCCAAAGCGCCCTGTCGACGTACCATGTGATCCAATTGGGATTCCAGTTGGGAGTAATTCGATTGTTGACCGCAGGACAAAAGACCTCCGCCCAAGTTGCCGCAGTACTGCACCTTGATCCTTGGAAAACGGAGCTGTTGTGTTCCGCACTATGCGAGACAGGATTACTTGAACGATACGACGATGACTTTGCCTTGTCGGCAATGGGAAGATTGGTTGTCGACGATGACATTGACGTCAAGTATCGGGGGGCCCTCGAGTCGTTTGTCGCAGACGGCTCTCAAACCTTCGAGGACATAAATGCAACTGTTTTGCAGAAACATGAATGGACGCAAACGCCGGCGGCCATGAATGCGGCTGAGGTCCTGGATATTGGCCGGACACGCCGCGGTTTTCGGATCCTGGAAATTGGAGGCAGCGCCGCGGTCTTCAGTAGCGCTTTTGCACACCGCGACCCGGATTGCCAGGTGACCTTGATTGACACCGCTGAAAATCTGCAGAAGAGCATGACGACTGTCGAAAGCATCGGGATTGCCGGCCAATTTGAAACGCTGGTGGGCGACGTGTTAAACCCCCAACCGCCAGCCGGCGCTTTCGATCTGATTGTGACCGTTGGGCTGTTGCATGATTTATCTGAAGCTGCCTGTGCCGGTTGGGTTGCCAAGTTAGTCGCGGGGTTAAAGCCAGAGGGCGAGCTGGCATTGATCGATTGTTTTCATGGGCAAGCCAAGGGCGCCCGTTCGATGGCTTTCTTTGAGTTGGAGATGACGCTGCAATCGCCTGGAGCTCGATTGCACCGGCCGCCCGTGATTCGCAAC
>JBEBGH010000199.1:0-9851 GCA_040081565.1 Pirellulaceae bacterium | reverse complement strand
GTCTACAATGAACGCAGAGAAAATCAACAATCCCGAAAGGCTTCAGTGTTTACAGGACTTGTGGAAGAAACTGGCAACGTGCAACGCCTCGAACGGCGGGGAGCGGCGGCCAAGCTGACCATCCGCGCGGACTTGGTTTGCTCCGATGCAAATATTGGCGACAGCATTTCCGTGAACGGATGCTGCCTGACCGTCGTGGAACGGCAGGGCAATGCGTTGAGCTTTGATGTCGGGAGCGAAACCTTGGCCCGCACCAATTTGGGTGAGCTTTCAGCGAACGCGATTGTGAATCTGGAACGGGCACTGCGGGTGGGCGACCGGCTGGGTGGCCATTATGTGACGGGGCATATTGACGGGCTCGGGCAAATCACCGAGATCCGCACGGAAGGTGAATGGTTGTATGTCCGCTTTTCTACTGGCGAAAACTTGTGTCGGCAAATGGCTTCTAAAGGCTCAATCGCCGTGGACGGCATAAGTCTTACGCTGGTCGACGTCGGTCCTGATTTTTTCACGGTGATGCTGGTCCCTCATACGCTGGCAATGACGACACTAGGGCAGGCGAAGGTCGGCTTGAAGGTGAATCTCGAAACCGATGTCTTGGCGAAGTACGTCGAGCGGCAGTTAACGGGAGTCAAACGATGAAGTTTTCACCTCAAATCTTGGTTGACTCATTAAAACTTGCTAGCGGCAGCCATCTTGGACTTGTACGAGGTCAGTTTAGCTCCTATTTTCCCGCCCGATTGCCGATCGGGCTGACCATAGGAACCCGAACGTCATGAGTGAATCTGAAACCTCTGTCGTGGGATCAAAGACCAATCGGCCGATCAAAACTAGTGATCGGTTCATGTTGATCATTGGTGCCGCGGTGATTTTCACGTTGTTTGCAGCCGCAGCGATGTTGAAGCCGGATTCGAAAGGTTGGGGGACGCATCGGCAACTTGGTTTGCCGCCGTGTTCCTTCATGTTTTTTTGCGGTGTGCCTTGTCCGACTTGTGGTTTCACGACGACGTGGTCCCACCTGATGAATGGAGATGTACCTTCCGCGATAAGAACGAATTTTGCGGCGGTGCTGTTGTGGCTTTTGGCTGCGGCGAGCGGAAGTTGGATGTTGATTTCGGGTTGCCTTGGTCGGTGGTTTTTGCTGTTGCCTTCTGTTTACATGTGGGCCGCAATTGTCGCGCCGATCATTATTGTGACCTTTGTGATTTGGATCAGTCGGATCTTCGTCGTCCCTAATTAAATCTGGAATTGCGACAATGAAAATTGCACGGAAGCAAACTTTCTTTTGGCTCAGTCTGCTGGTCTGCTTGCCACTGATTTTCAGTACGGGTTGCGTCCTGTCGCAGTTGATTTATGTGCTGCGAGGCCATAAAGTCGATGCCGACTTTCAGGGGCTGGCTAACAAAAAAGTTGCCGTTATCTGCATGTCGGACATGAAGGCCTTTGGAGCTGATTCGTTGGCCACGACGGTTAGCAAGACCATTGGTCTGAAAATGCAGACATCAATCAAGAAAATTCAAGTTGTCCCCCACGATCGAATCGAAGATTGGATGGACAATAACGATTGGAATCGAAAAGACTTCGTCAAAGTCGGCCGCGGCGTCGGTGCTCAAATGGTAGTCGCGATTGACATTAGTCAGTACTCGATTCATGAAGGCATGACGCTATACAAAGGTCGCTCGACGGTCCGCGTTACGGTTTACGATGTCGAAAAAGGTGGCACAGTGGTCTTTGAAAAAGGCCCCGAGGAATATTCCTTTCCGTCGACTGGTCGGCCAGCTATTCAAACGAATGATCGCAATTTCGAAGCGGTCTATCTGGCCAAGCTGACCGAGCATATCTCGAATTACTTCTGCGATCACGACGCGCTCGATCGCGTCGCTGAAGATGCTTCGTTACTGAATTATTAGTCTGGGATTAGCAGCACGAACCGGCCGCAATTGAGTTCTGATTGTTGTTCAACCAGCACTATTTCTGGGTGCGGTTCAGTTCCCGACGCAAGTCTTCAACCAAGCTTCGATATTCGGCATTCGCCACGTCCTGTTGGACTAACAACTCCGCAAAGGTAATTGCTTTCGCGATTTCTCCCTTGTCGCGAAACAATGCAATCAAGGCAATGAGATAGTTGACATTTTGTTGGTCTAACTCGTGGGCCCGTAGCAGGTTCTGTTCGCAACCCGCGAGATCGCTTTGCAGGTAGCAACTCATCGCGAAACGGTAATGGATCGCATGGCTGCCGGGATAACCTTCGCTGCGACGAAGTTCGGCAGCCAAGAGGGCATGTTCCTCGGCGCGCAATTTGGAGATGCGAGTCCCTTGTCGCGCGATTTCGATCTCTATTCGCTTTTTTGCTTCGGCGGACAAGGACGTGTCTTGCGACAATTGTTGTCGTAGATCCGCGAGGTTTCCGTCCAGGATTTGACAAAGGTTTGTTCGCGGTCCGGCAAATTGCGGCGCGACGCGAATCGACGATTCGTAGTGGTTGACCGCCGAGCTCGTTTTGCCTTGGGCCAAATCGATGTCGCCGAGAATCATGTGGCTTTCCGGTCGATCACTTTGCGTGGCCAGAATTCCACGCCATTCTGCCAGGACCGCATCGAGTCGTCGGCGAAAATCTGGGTGCCGACTTTTCAAACGAACGTCCTCTGGGACGGTCAACAAGATTCGCGCCGTTTCCGTGCGAACGACGGGTGCAGCGTGATCGAGCAGAATGCTGAACTCAGTCAATAAGTCGACATATTCGTTATCGATCGAACTCAGTCGGCGTTGCAACTCGTTCTCGATTCGGGGCAACCCGCTGGAGGCGACTTTGGCGTCCGGAGAGCGAATCGCGTTCAAAGCTACTTTTAGACTTTCCGCACTCGAGTCGTTGCCCAAATGCAGCATCGCCGCACTCCGGATCATGGCCGGCAATTTAAAGTTCTTGACCAGCTCGGCGGCTTTGCCGGAATCGACCTCTCGCGATTGCGAAAGCAACTCAGCCAAATCGTGGTAATAAGTGGTCCGCGCTTGATGAGGTTTCGAGCCGTACCATTTTTCGAAAGCTGCCGCCATCGCCTGGTTGGTCTGTTGCAATTCTTGAGCGACGGCCTCGTTGTCTTTTTGTTCGGCCAAGACGATCCAATCGAGGTATTGTTGGATTTTCGTTTGCTGGTCTTCCGGCAGCTTTTTCAAGTCCAGATGGCAGCCTGTACAAGCGTTGGGCGTACCGAACTTGACCGACATGTCTGGCCGTGGGGCTCTCAAACTATGGTCGCGTCGTGCGTCGACCGCCATGTAAGTTGTTGTTGGCATATGGCATTCGACACACTGGGCACCCGCCGATCCCGGTTGGTGAAAATGATGTTCCGGCGAGTCGTATTTCGCGGCAGGATGTTGGTGACAAGAAGTGCAAAGTTGGTTGTCGGGATACTTGACCTTGAGCGAATGTGGATCATGGCAATCTGAGCAACGAATATTGTTCGCAAACATTTTGCTTTGTGTAAACGATCCATATTCGTAATCTTCGTCGCGAATCTGACCATCCCGATGATAGAACGGATGCTGGATCGCTTGACACACAAACGATTGGTCGAATGGAGCTCCAATCGTCCACGTGTCCTGCAGTTTTGTTCGTCGAGAATGACAAGGTGCACAGGTGTCGATCTGGGCGATATTCTCAGCGGTTTTCAACTTGTTAAGTCCGTATCCCCGATCGCGATCCCAAAACGGACTTGTGCTATTTGCCAACTGGACATGGAGGCTGCCGGGTCCGTGGCAGGCTTCACACGAGACGTCGATTTCGGAAAACGTTGTTTGAAAAGTCGCGGTCAGCACGTCGAAGTTTTTTTTCAAGTTTGTGCTATGGCACTCCGCGCAGCTTGTATTCCAAGATTGGGTAAACCCGGTCCAATGCAACGGATCTTCCGGCTCGAGGTGGGCGTTGACGTCGGGAGGCGAAAGGTAAAACCATCGTTGGTTGATCGAGTCCCAGGATTCACGCAACACCTGAATTCGACCGAGCCCCGGCTCCTTCGCATCGCGAGGCGGTGCAAGTTCGACCATGTACTGCTGCAGCGGCGACACGCCAAACACGTACTTGACCTCAAACTGCTGTAGTTTTCCGTCCGCTCCGTCAGTTTCAATCATGAATTTCTGACCGTCACGGAAAACCCGTGATTTTGTGCCAAAATGTTCAATTACCGATCCGTCAAATTTCCCCAAGACAGTTTTTTCGTTTGCCACATCCATGGCGAGGTCATGGTGCGATCCGATGAATAGCTGAGCTTGCTCTTGATGGCAAACAATGCAGCTGTCGCGGCCGACAAAGGTTGCCACGGCGTCGGCAGGGATCCCAGTATAGAAATCGGCGATGAAATACGCGGAGACAACCGCCACCAAGATCAGGGCAACTATCGCCGCGGCAAGAATCGTTCGTCGGAGGCGCGGCGGATTATTGGGTGTAGGGCCAGTCATTTCGCAGTTTCGATTGAATTCACTCGCGGCCTATTGAAGCGAAACGCATTGCCCTGTTCAGCTCAAACCACTTTTAATTTAGCCGAAGTTCGGGAAAATTGCAGCGACGCCCTTTCGAACGAACCCTTTTGTCGAAGACGCTCAGTCCCATCCGAATATGACTCCACCTAGCGAAGATATTTTCGATTTTCATGAAAACTGGCGGCGGTGGCTGGCCCAACATAATTTGCCGTTAGCGCAGGCGACGGATCGGGATGAGCAATCTTTGACTTGGCGGCACCCTGCCCTGCCTGGCGTTTTCAGTTCGAACTGGCGCTTTAAACGATGGGAGCAATCTTCCGAAATGCCGCCCGCGATCTTTTGGACCCGTGATCCAAGCTGCCTGGCGAACCAATACAACTGCATTGTCAGTTCGCGAGTCGGTCGGAAAATCGATGCGATTCCAAATTGGGTTAGCGCGTTGCGTACCGTGGTGTGCAAAGCCTATCGTGACAAGGAGGCAATCGCGACTGCGAGTGGGACGGCGACCCATCCGTTTGTGCAGCGGTTGGCCTCGCTGTTGCATATCCCGCGCCTCGTGTTGAAACCATTTGAGATCTGCCGGTCAGATTTGTTTTCCGAAAAATTCACGCCCAGTGAGCCGCAAGTGATCGAAGTGTTTTATTCGTTCTTGCCGAAAACATCTGACGAAAGAGAGCCTTCGGTCGATAGCTGGCTGATTGGTCTGGCTGATCAAGTCCGCGTGTTGGCAGTGAACTCCAAAAGGAATACGTTTAGCGCAACGTTCGATCGGCTACAGCGCGAGCGACAGCGTGGCGATGTTTGGATTTTGCATGATGATCGTCTTTCGACGCCCAGCCTTCGTCGCGAGTTGCTGGAAATTGGTGCCGTCGATTGGCTTCTTTCGTCTGAAGACCCAGGAGCCAGCGAGATGTCGCCAACGCGGCAATTTGCCTTGGCATCGAGTCGGAGTGATCTGGGAGAATTCCTGGCGCATTGCACGCGGGCACCGATTGTGGAAGTGGAACAAGCGGGGGCTCTCGACGAAATCGATCGACTATTATTTCGCCAAAATATTGAGGAAGCCGGTCCGTTGACGTCCTTGATCCGCATCCTGACCAGCGGACGTTTGCAGGCGAATCGGGATTTGATTCGCGGCGGCGAACCCATGGTTTGCTGGACTGGACAAACCCTTTCGCGATTGTCTGAGTTACGGACCTACCGAAAACATCTCGCTCGCTGGGACTTCGAACCGTTTGGAATCGCGGTGAAACGCGACCGTTTGATTCAATTGGGAGCTAGACAAGTTCGTTATGGCACGGCCGATGAATTCCCAATGCTCGCGGATAACGATCGGTCTTTTTTTCAACTGGCGGCCTCGGAAATCGGCGGCCAAACCGTGGATTGGACGCGAGAACAGGAATGGCGATTACCCGGCGATTTACGGTTGACAAAGCTCGCAATCGATGACGCTTTGGTGTTTGTTCCTGACCAGCAGAGCGCGGAAGTTGTCGCGCCCTATTCGCGTTGGCCAATTCTGTTAGCAAGTTGACTGCGACTGAAGCGCAAAAAAAATGCCATCCGTCAGCGTCTGGCAGATGGCACCTCGATCAAGAGTCGTACGAATACAGAATTAGTTCTTTCGTTTTCTTCGAACCAATGCCATCATTCCGCAAAGTGACAGGATCGCCAGCGAACCCGGTTCTGGGACAGAAAACGGATTGGTCATTTGTCCGCGAATTTCACCGCCCGGAAAATTGGCATTGTGAATGTTGAGATAGGTGAGTCCACCCAAGGTATTGGCAAAGTTTGCCCCAACATTGTTGATGCTCCCCGCCCCGGAGATCGTTCCGCTTGTTCCTGGAGTTACAGTCAAACCAATTAATACTCCCGCATTGACACCAGGAGGTGCGAAACCATGCAAGTGGGCAGCAGATGCGTTGGCGGTAAGGCCGGAAAACGTTCCCGAAATCGTCATCGATCCGGTGATATCATTGAAGAACGCCGTTGCAAATCCAGTGCCTGGCGAACCGTTAGCAGGTACCTCTTGAGCGCCGTTTAACGTGACATTGAATTGCCAAATGTCAGCGTGCGTAATCGCGCACTGTGTTACCACAATGGCGAACGCAATAACTAGAATTCGAACCATCAATCACCTCGTTGAAAAAAATAAATTTGAAGTAAATATGTCCTAGGAAGTAAAGTTTAGTCAGGTTACGCAGCCCACGCAATTGACCTCGGCAACTCTTAAATGCCGAATTGGGCCGTTTGCCCAAGCACAAAAGAATCGATGGCAGGGACCTTGGTTACAAAACCAGTGATTTTTGGGCATAAAACGTAATTTTTTCAGACTTCTTGGTGCCAACACAGACATTTTGAAAAACAACTGGTTGCCGCAACGCAGACGTTCTACTTTGTGGAAATCGTGTAATTGATGGTTTACAATACCGCCGAGGCGAAGTCTCATCGCACGGCGCGATCATCGTGTGAGTTAAACGAGCGAGTCCGGCTTTTAAGGACGAGGCTGGACAGAGGATTGGGATTTTTCACAAAAGGTTTGATAAGTCGCCTGCGATGTTCGCAGGCTTCCACGAACCAAGTATGCACAAGGAGCAACTGATGGCTACAGCAACCGTTGACAAGAAAAAATCATTTCCGCGACCCACGGTTCGGAGAACCGAATGTTTCATCGGTGGCAAATGGGTTCCTGCCAAAAGCGGCAAGACATTTGCCACAATTTGCCCAGCGACTGAAGAAAAAATTGCCGATGTCGCAGAAGGCGATGCCGCTGACATTGACGCAGCCGCCAAAGCAGCGCGAAAGGCCTTTGAAACCGGTCCCTGGAAAACCATGTCCGCCCGCGATCGCGGTAAGCTGATGTTCCGGTTAGCAGACTTGATCGAAGAAAATCTCAATGAACTCGCAGCTTTGGAATCGCTCGACAATGGCAAACCTGTGGCTGACGCAAAAGCGGGCGACGTGCCGTTGACGATTCAGTGCCTTCGCTATTACGCCGGTTACGCCGACAAGATTCACGGTAATACGATCCCCATCGACGGCAACTATTTTTGCTACACCCGGAAACATCCGGTAGGCGTGGTCGGGCAAATCATTCCTTGGAATTTCCCAATGTTGATGGCCGCCTGGAAATGGGGACCGGCATTGGCAGCGGGCTGCACGATTGTGATGAAGCCGGCCGAGCAGACTCCGCTCACTTGCTTGCGACTGGCCGAACTGGCTCAAGAGGCTGGGATTCCCGATGGTGTGATCAACGTCGTTCCCGGCTTTGGTCCGACGGCAGGGGGAGCTTTGGTTGCCCATCGAGACGTCGATAAAATCGCGTTCACCGGTGAGCATTTGACCGCACAAATCATCATGCGGAATGCGGCGGATTCGCTCAAGCGATTAACGTTTGAACTGGGCGGCAAGAGCCCGAACGTGATCTTTAACGATGCTGACCTCGATGCAGCGATCAAAGGCGCTCACTTTGGTTTGTACTTCAACCAAGGCCAATGTTGTTGTGCTGGTAGTCGAGTCTTCGTCCAGGAAAAAGTTCACGATGAATTCGTCGAACGAGTTTCCAAAATGAACCACGAACGCAAGCTAGGTGATCCGCTTGATCCGACAACCGAACAAGGCCCGCAAGTCGACAAGGCTCAATTCGACAAGATCATGGGCTTGATCGAGTCTGGCAAGAAGGATGGTGCGACCTGCGTGACTGGCGGCAAACGACACGGAGACAAAGGCTACTATATTGAGCCGACCCTGTTTTCCAATGTCAAAGACGATATGGAAATCGCGCAGAAGGAAATCTTTGGTCCTGTCATGTCCGTTTTGAAATTCAAGAACATGGACGAACTGATTGAGCGAGCGAACAACACGATTTACGGTTTGGCTGCCGCAGTTTGGACACGCGATATCGGGAAGGCTCACAAGTTTGCAGCCGAAGTAAAGGCTGGAACCGTGTGGGTGAACTGTTACGACGTCTTCGACTCCGCTGCTCCATTCGGAGGCTTCAAGATGTCAGGTCAAGGCCGCGAGTTGGGCGAAGACGGCTTGCGTCCATACCTCGAAACCAAAACCGTAACGATTGCCCTCGACTAAGAATGTTTGCTTGAGAATTTTCAAGCAGCCCGATTGAAAAAATGCGTTGGTTCGGTCAAGTTACCGAGCCAACGCTTTTTTTGTAGCTCTCTTGGTCGAAGAGTCTCTTTAATGCCAACGTTTCAAGCCATTACGACGGATTGTTGGTAGGCATGAGCGGCACGCGAGGGGCTTTGGCCAGCGAAAACGTGAGGTTTTTGTCCCAGGAGTTATCGCAGTGGACCATCTCGCGAATGTGTTTCCAGATTTCGACTGGTGGGCCAAATTCGCGCCAATCGATGGTCAAGACCTTCACGCCACGGCGACGCATTTCGCTGATCAATTTTTGGTAGTTGGCATACAGCTGTTGCAAATAATCCAGCGGCACGCCTTCCTCCTGGGATCGACCCCGCATCGCCATTCGCTCGTAACATTCCTTTGGCGGCACATCGAGAAAAACAAAAATGTCAGGCGGCATCACATCGCGGCTCATATTGCGATAGACGTCGACGTACAACTCGTATTCCTCGGGAGTCATGAAGCCCCGTTCCATCGCGGTCGTCGCAAAAACGGTGTCACCGTAAATCGGGCGGTCCTGAACCACGACAATGCCTTGAGAACCCCAAGCCTGCTCGACAGCCAGTCGATGCTGTTCATAGCGTTGGCACAACATGAACATCTGCATTGCAAAACCGCCGCCGGTGTTCTTGCCGGATTGAAGGTCTTCGTAATAACGCTCCAGGAAGTGATTGAATTTTGGATGGTGCGTTGGTTCCTCAAGCACCCGGGCTGGCCAGCCCGATGCAGTCGCCGCCGAAGCAATTGCATGACAAGCGTTAGTTTTGCCCGCTCCAATATTGGCGTCGATCGTGATGAAAAGACCCTTTTTTTCCTGTGTTCTTCCGATAGCCATGGCATTTCCTGATTTGATGTTGGGGCGAGTAGCCGATAAGTTACCGCGGTCCAAGGCAATGTGCAAGCACTTTAATTCCCGCAAATCGTGACCATTATCAATTGTTACTTCAATAGTATCCTGGAATTCGGCGGAGGCAATTTGGAGCGGATTTGGAATCGAGTTGCGTTCCCTGAAAACAAAAAAAACACCAGGGATTTTCATCTCGAGCGTTTTTGGTCTCGTTTTGCTTCCATCTGCGAACGAACTGATGCAACCAGCAAAATGCAAGAACGCATAGAAGGGGCCCGGCGGGGGCGTCATTTTTTGGCAGACTCGATGGCCGCCGTGAGACGTTGATGCTCGGCTTGCCATCGTTCGATTTCGGCGGATTCTGCAGTCGCTTGCTTAAGGCGATCAA
>JBEBGH010000542.1:0-2564 GCA_040081565.1 Pirellulaceae bacterium | reverse complement strand
ATCGCTGTTGGGGCTGGGATTTTCCCATGATGGCAATGGCTGCCGCACGCAACGGTGAACCGGCGCTGGCGCTTGACGCATTGCTGCATCCGTCGAAGCGAAACAGCTTCAACGTCGTCGGTCTGAGCACTGGCGGCCCGCACCCCTATTTTCCGAGCAATGGCGGTCTGCTCACCACGGTGGCGATGATGGCCGCCGGCTGGGACGGATGCCCCGACAAACATGCCCCCGGCTTCCCCGACGACGGATCATGGTCGGTGAAATGGGAAGGACTGAAGCCGCTCCCATGAATACCCTGAGAAGCAATTGGCAGGCGCCGACACCTCAAACGACTTTTACTATGAAAGGAGAAAAGGTGTCAGCGACGGTCTTAACTTTGATCAATAGCTGATTCAAAAAGCATTTTTGAATTCCATTTGCGAGTGAGTGATGGGTTGCGGATTTGTTGGCGGTCAGCCGCCAACGAGATGGATTTTTTGAGGCATGGCTCCGGTGTCCAATGGCGGTTGCAACTCTTGTTGATTGGACATAGGTTGTCGTTGCCTGGAGAAACGGAGAGCAGCTCTGTGGGGACACAACTTCTCAAGGGATATCCAGGTCGATGGTGCGCCAAGGGCGTGTCCGAGAGCGTCTGAGGGAAACGTCAGACGCTCGTTTTGTTGGGTTCTGCCCAAAGCTGATCGGTCTTGATGAGCGTGTTGAGGATCGTGAGCAGCTTTCTCATGGCGGCGGTCAGGGCGACTTTCTTGGGTTTTCCTTCGGCCAGCAGACGTTGATAAAAAGTTTTGATTCTGGAATTGAACCGTGTGGCCACGAGCGTGGCCATGTACAGCACGCGACGGACATACGATCGGCCGCCAAACGTGCGGCGCTGGCCGGAGGCTTGTCCGGAATCGTTGTTCAGCGGAGCCACGCCGACGAGCTTCGCAATCTCGCCGCGATTGAGTTCTCCGAGTTCCGGCAACTGGGCCAGAAGCGTGCTTACAGCCACCGGCCCGACCCCTTTGACGGACACCAGGATCGCGACTTTGCGAGCATTGGCGGTGTCGGCTTGGACGCACTTGGCCAAACGCTCGTCGATCGTTTTGAGCTGTTTTTTCAACGTTTCCAGTGATTGTTTGATGTAGTCCTGGATTTCCGAATCGGCCGTTTGCTGTCGCCGATTGTTTTCCTGGTTGATCAAATCCAATAACTGCCGACGACGTTCGACCAGTGCCTGGAGCTTCTTCTCGTCTGCAGATCGGGCCACCTGTGCCGCCGGCTGGACCACTTGTCCGTAAAAGGCGATGACTCGGGCATCGATCGGATCGGTCTTGGCATCCTTGCCGATACCGGCTGCGAACGCACGAACGCGGCGCGGGTTGACCACGGCCACGGCGATGTGGTGCTGATGCAACAGCGTGACCAACAATTCCTCATAGCCGCCAGTGGCCTCCATCACGACGATCGTGCCTTGGCGATTTTTGATTCGCCCAATGAGTTCGGCGACGATCTTCTGCTGAGTGTTGTCGATCGACAAAGTTTCCTTGCCGTTCGCAAACGCGATGTCCAGTTTGCCCTTGGAGACATCGACTCCCACAAACTCGGAAAACGGAGATTGGTCAATCATCATTTGTGTCCCCTCCTAGTAATTACGAGCTCGCGCGAAGGCGGCTCCAGCGACGGTTCGGGCTCAAAAATGAACGGCTGGCGATCACGCTGACACACGGTCTGTGGGCACCCAGGAACGATCGATCTACAAGCCGTCACCCATTGCCAGTTGCACCTGGCAGCGGGTATTCCTCAACGTAGCGACGTGTCGCTCACGGCAACATCAAGCGCCGGGCTAAGACACTAGGAACCGTTTTAGGCGAAATGCCATGATTTGGTTCCTGACACCTTTTCTCTGCTTGAAAGATAATTCTACGTTCGACCTCTATAAAAATACATCTGGTAATATTTTTGTCGGTAAATCGAACGGTAAAGGTCTCGGAGAAACTACCAATATCAATTTGAATAACTTGCCGAAGCCGTAGTTGATTCGTTCACCTGTGTCTTCCCCAGTGAGATCGAAAATATGCAAGACCAATCCATCGTCCGACTTAAGATCACCAGCTTAAAGATGACCTCCGGAGAGATCGCATCCGCAACCGGCATTGAGTTTGATCGGCATTGGATGGCAGGTGAGCGTCGTGGCCCGACAGCAATCATCGAGCGAACTAACGGCGCGATTCTCAATGTGATGAGCTCCGAAAATTTGGACATTGACGTACAGTTGGTCCAATTATTTGATCGACTCCGACCACATCAGGCTCGAATTCGGAACCTATCTGATACATGTGATATTGAAATATCATGTGTTATCTATTCGTCCAGCAGGCCGGCTTTACATTTCAGCAGAGACATTATTCAGAGCGTATCTGAGTTAGGCGCAGGACTGGATATTGATCTTTATGTGATTTGAAGAGGGGGAAGGGCCAAAGCGATTGCGTCAGAGAAAAGGTGCAGAGAAAAGGTGTCAGGAACCAAATAACGGCATTTCGCCTAAAACGGTTCCTAGTGTCTTAGCCCGGCGCTTGATGTTG
>JBEBGH010000541.1:0-2566 GCA_040081565.1 Pirellulaceae bacterium | reverse complement strand
CAGCGAGACTCTCTGACGGCGGATAGATGTACAGAATGGTTCGGCTCAACACGGTAAACGTCGGATGCATACAAACCGCCAGGAAGACGGCCGCGGCGATAAACGAAGGCCGACACCAGACCAATCGTAACGACACTCTCGGTCTGCGCGTCAAGACGATCGCCATCAGGACAGCCGGCATGGCCACAGTTGCCAAGAGGACAACGATCGTTTGTCGCGCGAAGTCGTACCAGCTCACCGGGACCTGAACCGCGAAACCGACGAAGAACTTAGTCATCAAAATCACGATGCCGCAAAGCAACGCATGGCCCAACGCTGGCATGTCGCCGCGTTCCTTGAAGATATACGATAACCAACTGCTGATTCCAAAACGTTCGCTTGCCCGGAACAAAACGCTTTCGCTGTTAAATTGATGCACGACCCAGCGAACCGCGGAAGCAACGCAAATTAGCGTGACCAGCACGACCATGGCGAGGTAAGGCACAACCCCCTGAAAGTTTCCTTCAATTAGTGCGCGTAACAACAACATCACATTGGTGATTGGAATCAAGCTGGTGCCCAAATCCAGTTTTGCGGCTGGCAACATTGGCAAAACCATCAGCGGCATGGAAATCATAATGAGAGGAACAAGATAATATTGCCCTTCTTTTGAACTACGGGCGAAGGCGGCCGCCGCTAGTGACACAGCGCTGAATAACGCCGCAACGGGAACGATTGCCACAAACAGCCAGAACATGGAAGCCAAAGGCGGAGGCCCGAGTGCCGCCGCGGCCAAAGTGGACCCCGGCATTTGACTGATCCGCCCCAAGACGAAAGTTGACGTGATTCCCATGCTGATAAGGTTGAGAACCGCCGTTGATATACTAAAGGCCATCACGGTAAACAGTTTTCCAAGTGCGATTTCGGTCCGGCTCGCAGGACTAGCCAGCAACGTTTCGAAAGTGCCGCGTTCCTTCTCGCCCGCACACAAGTCCACAGCGGGATAAAAGGCGCCCGTTAAACACCAGATGATGATCAACAGCGGCAATGTCTTGCTCCAAGCGGCAGCCTGACGTTCTTTTTTTTGCGCAACATCGACACTGGAAATGTTGACCGTTTGAGCAAAGGACTTGGTCAGATTATGAGCCGAGAGCTTTTGTTCAAAGATCCCGATTTGCCATTTCTTCAATACCCCGTTGAATCGTTCAAAAGCAATTCTCGATTTGTCCGATGCCGAATTCAAAAACAACAAAACGTTGGGACTGTCTGCATCGGTAATCGGGCCGTTCTCCGTATCGATGGGATGAGGCACAACGACGGCCAGGTCGACGTTGCGCTTGATCATTTGCTGCTGGATCAATTGGTCAACGAGATCGCTGACCTCTTTTGATTGCCCCATCGTTTTGAAATGTTCCACCAGTTTCGTCAGTTCGGCGTCACCCTCGCCGGAGAACTGAAGTTGCAGTAGTCTTTGGCTATTGGGTTCGAGCCATGCAGGCGCGATGGTTTGGCCGGCGAGTAAAGGCGTCTGTTGCGGCAGATTGTCGCTTCCGACCACCCAGACTTTTGTTGCATGCTCGCGAAAGAACTGAGTGACTTGAATCAGCGAAATTCCCATGAATGGATAGAGCAACAGCGGCAGTACGATCACGGTGAACAAGGTCCGACGATCGCGGAGTTGGTCCTTCAGCTCTCGGCCCCAAATCAGTTTGATATTTGTCCAACACATTCGCTGTTTATCCCAGGGCTAATGGACCCATTTTTCGTTCGTTGCTTGCCACAAGCTGGTAAAACAACTCTTCGAAGTCATCGATTTCGAATTGCTCTGCCAATTTCTCTAACGAGCCCGCAGCGATTATGTTTCCACGATGCATAATCGCGACCTGATCGCATAACCGTTCTACCTCGGACATGATGTGCGATGAGTAGATGATGCACTTGCCTTCGTCTCGTAGTTCCTCGATCGTGCGAAAGACTTCGCGTGATGCAAGCAAGTCGAGTCCCGAGGTCGCTTCGTCGAAAATGAGCACCGGTGGATCATGGATCAAGGCGCGGACGATCGACACCTTTTGTTGCATGCCGGTTGACATTTTGCTGCCTAACAGGCTGCGGATGTCATTCATTTGAAAACGGTCGAACAGCATTTCCATGCGGAGCTGCAGGTATTCCTCGGTCATTCCGTTCAGCCTGCCAAACAAAAACACCATTTCCCAAGCGGTCATTCGGTCATAGATGGCTGTGTTCACCGAAACAAACCCGATTTGCCGACGGACAAGGCTGGGTGTTTCGCAAACATCGACTCCATTAATGATCGCGGTGCCGGAAGTCGGTTTCAGTACGGTACTGAGGATGCGTAGTGCCGTTGTTTTCCCGGCACCATTCGGGCCTAGCAAGCCGAAGACCTGACCAGGCATCGCATCGAAGCTGATGCCTCCTAAAGCAACGAATTTGCCTTCTTGAAAATCGTTGTACGTCTTCGTCAGATTGCGGACGTGGATCATTTCATTGGAGCTTGTTAGAGGCGATAAGAATCGCGCAGATGACTCGCGATTCAGGTTCATTCAGAAGTCGGTGAATAAAACACTAG
>JBEBGH010000540.1:0-2566 GCA_040081565.1 Pirellulaceae bacterium | reverse complement strand
ATCGGAGTTTTCATTTGGTATACTGATCTCCTTGAGAATCCCAGTCTCGCACAGGGGACTCAAACCCCATAAACTCATGCCCATGACGGGCGTACACAAAGCCATGCACGCCGAGCACGCGATCGGCGGTTTTTGAAATGGAACATCTCTCGCGCGTGCCGGGTGATGGCCGTCGTTATTTGGCTGAGTTCGGTTCACTCTATGGCAAAGCGTCACTCTAGCGCTAAAGAAGTCGCGAAGCGCATGGTTGAAAATGGTTGCTGGATTGACCACGCCCGAATTGAAGAAAAGGATTTTGATTGGCTTAACGGAGCAGGTCGCCTTACGCTTTGGAATGTTCGGATACCGGATGGCTTTCTTGCCCGGCTCGAGAACCTATGGTGGCTGGATATTCGAGGTGGTTCCGCAAATGATTTGGACGCAGTTCGTGGTTCGGCGGGATTGAAATACCTCGCCGTAAGCCATGTTCGAGGCTTGTCCAATCTGACAATTCTGCCAGAGATGCAGGAGCTTCAATATCTTTCTCTTTACGCCCTGCCGAAAATCACAACTCTTCCTTCTCTAAAGACGCTTTCCAAACTGGAACGCACGATGGTTGGCCAAATGAAAGGTTTGGACTCGTTGGGAGGCATGCTTGACGCACCCTCACTTAAGGACATTCAATTGGTAAAACGGGTCAACGTTACAGAACAAGATATTGAGAACATAAAGTCACACAAAACAATTGAATCATTCACATGGGATCCTTGCGATGTTCCAGTCAAAATGCGCAAACACGTGGTTGAACAAATCGACCTTCCTGAATTGCCATTTAGGCATCCGGAAAACTGGTTTGGAATTCCGGTCTATTAACATACAATGGCCCAACGCCAAATAACTATGCGTTCCACCAAAGCGACGGTGGCTAACCGATTTTTGAAAATTAGCGTTCTCCCCGTCGCTTGGTGAACGCGAATGTTATCCGAAAAACATGGCATCCATTGACTACCCTCATCTAGCAACGAAAGTCCGTGACGGACTTCGCAGGACTTTCACGAATTTGCTCGCTGCAAATCCTGAGCGTTCGTTTTACACATTCGCAATATGGACAGACGACTCATTGCAGTTTGCTCACGCGGCAGCGAACACAGAAGAGGGGCTCACCGCCACCGTCAAACGCTACAATAAAGAGGTCGATCCCAAATACGACATAACATCCACTCGCAATGGTATGCGATGGTCATATGGTGATTGGGAGTTTTTTCCCGTTGACGCAGAAGAGCTTCTCGCGGATGTCAACTCAATTCTGCAGGACAACTTTTGCGCGGATGAGGATGTCTACAAGGAACAGATTGGACCACTTTGGCTGGCGTTGCTGGATGGATTCAAGCAATTGGACGCAGAAGGATTCTTTGGAACGGGGCCGGAGCGATCAAAAATCACGTTGTTGGTCGTTGGACACGTTCCCGAAGAGATCGTTGACCAATGGGTAATTGCCCTTAATCCCGAGTCTGTTGCCCAACAGTTTTTGGACTGGGACTGTGACGCACGTGACGCGGACAGTTTCGGATAACCAATCAGGATTTGACATCGCGAGTCTTCGAGCCGATGTTCAAGTCCTTTGTTCAAGAAGCCCGGTGATGGGCAGGGGCCAGCGGTCCGAATGCCAAGCACTTTCATTTGGCCACCACCCGCCGATCAAACGCCTCGATCAACGCCTGAACTTCGGCAGGCGAATCGCCTCGAGCGCGAGCATCCTTGACCAAATGGGCGAGTTCCATTTCCCGAGCAACTTCCGGGTCGATCTGCGACTTGCCCTCACGCATGATCGCCCGTAGTTCGCCAACGGTCGGCAATCGTCTGGATTTCCCTTGCAGAAATCCTTGACATTGCTGCCGACTGTCGCCAAAATCAGAACAACACAGCCACCAGATTATCCAGCGCGCGCTGTATAATAATTGTTATCTGCCTCTACCCATGACCAAATCAAACTACACGCTATTAACGATTTTGCTTCTTACTGCGATCGGCTGCTCGGGGGACGACCCTTCGGGAACGACCAGCAAAAACACGTCTGAATCAACCCGCGGAAAAAAAGGGGAACTAAGGCTTGTGATATGGTCTGCAGATCCAGACGAGGACGAGATTATTCATCGGTCACCAACTGCAGCATTGATCGAACAGGAAATTCGAAAACAGAATTGGCAAACAACCGGAAACGATGCGCCACCGTACGTCTACGTCCAAAGGCACGATCAATTCATCTCCTGCTGGGTTACAGGGTCACTAGCCGCAACCAACCCGGATGACCAACTGGAACTACACTGCAACGGATCGGGTGCTAATGGAATCGGCACGACGCACTCTGCAAAAATCAAAAACATTGACGATGCCGTTAAGGTGTTGGTGTCTTATTTCCATGACGATGGTAAATGGCTTGATGCCGTCGACTGGAACTCACGACCGCAAAAGGGTTATTAGTGCTTCGGCAGATAACAAGTAAGGATTTGACATCGCGAGTCTTCGAGCCGATGTTCAAGTCCTTTGTTCAAGAAGCCCGGGGTGACGATAGGGGAAGCAGTTTGAG
>JBEBGH010000012.1:0-34292 GCA_040081565.1 Pirellulaceae bacterium | reverse complement strand
CGCGTCGGTGGCTTCCGAAACATTGAAAACTTCAAAACCGCCATCTACTTTTATTGTGGTGGACTCAGCCTACACCCACGATAATCCCGGATGGACCGACTTCAGTTGGCGTTCCGCGGCTTGGGATATGGCGACGTTCACATTTACGCTTGGTCAGTATCAAAACTTCAATTTGACCAGCGATTATTTGTATGGAAACATGTCAGACGAAGACTTTGAACGTCAATTCACTGCAAACACCGTAGGCGGCGTGCTAGTTGTCGACGGCGTCGTAAATGGCCTCAGAAGGCCGCTTCCTGTCACGACGCCTTACCCGAATCTTGCGGTCGTCCCTCAGTATTCGATTTCGGCAAGTGGCGTAATTTCCGCAACTCCGAAAATTGCTGTCAACTGGGGCATAAGCACACCGCTTAATGTGGCCCCTGGAGTGAACGTATTGGTCTACGGACCAATGTTTATGTCCGGTGGCACGCCAGGACTCGAAGGCACTCCGTATCATCCCGACGTGGTTGATGGAAGAATCAAACCGCCTTACCGCGCTAACCCAGCGCATGACCCGCGTAGCCCAGATTTCAATCCACGTAAGACGCCTGAGCCTCCGGATGCAGCAGCAGTTTATGAAAACGCGGTACGATCGGGAATGGGAGAGTGGCTTGGTTTAGGTGCGAATGGGCAAATCTACCGCTTTTTCAGTGATAACGCTGGTGGTGTCCATTTCAGTGGGATCGTGTCAAAATATGACGTGCACAAAGAAATTAGGAAGATTCTTGGAATACGACTATGACCGCACCCAGTGAGCTGAGTTTTCCAACTACGATTGGGGAACCCTCGATTTTTGCAATTCGAGTCGCTCTCGACGAACACTACAACGGAGAATGGCTTTTTGGCAAAATCGGTTACGTCATCGGTGGCGAATTTGTAGGTGACTACGATTTAGGGACATCACTGCGGGATGTATTGCTTCAGATGACTCTGATTCTTTCAGATGCCAATCGGCGCAAGACAATTCGATTCGAGGGACTGTCAAAAGAAACAATCTTCAATGACGTTTGGACAACCCTATTCGGCGATACGAACACGGGCTTGGAAAAAATTGCGCAAGATGAATGCTGGGTAAAGCACAACATAACGATTCCTGTGGATGTATTCGATAATGTAAAAGTCTTTCAATTTGACGAGCAATTTAGCAGCCGCATTATTTGGCGAGAAATGCCAGAAACTAACGATGCAGCGATACGTGAGTTTCGAATTCCGATAGGAGTCACCGAAACCGTTTTTAAACAGCTTTTCGAAATTCTAAATGAACTTTTGTTAAAGGAAGAAATCAAAAGAGGACAAATAAAGTAATCGTTCACGCGAAAGACTGCTATTGGGTAGCTGGTGAATTGGAATTGGTGTGTGGAATCTCCGGTCACGTTTTTGGGGCGTGAAAAAAAGGGTTTACGTGGACTTGACGGATGACTTGTGGAAGTGAATTTCACTGTCAGATTTGGAGTTCACCTGAAGGCCATACTTGTACAAGAGGAGGGCCTCAAACTGCTTTATCAGACCTGGTGAACGTGACAGAGCGCCATGCATTGATCATTGACGTCACGAAGGCGACAATGACAAACAGGGGCAGGGACAAACAGGGCAGGGACAAACAGGGGCAGGTACATTATTGGGTTCAATCCGGTAAATCTAAATATGGTTGAATTAAGAACCGATGGAAACGGCAAGTGACATCTTGGTCGCCACCATGTTTGGGTTCTCGATGAAAGCAAAGAATGTTGGCGCAATGACATCGATTGATGAATCCGAAGGGAAATCGCTGATCAGTTCGGAAGGCAAAGACACCGATGAACGCATATTCGACGACGACAAACAATATTATTTCCACGAACATCGACCGACGGCCAAAACCGGTTCGGAGTGGAACCTAAAAGATGAACTTAAACGCGAATATCTTACGAGCGGCAATCAAACCGTGACCTTCACGCCGAGCGGTCGGAAAACCAACGCCCAGAAACTTGACACCGAAGGCGAATACGTCTGGCGGCAAGAGACCGTCGACCGGTCCGTATGCCGGTGCACCAGTCCGCCACTGGGGGACTTCCGATTACCATTCGAATGGATTTGTGACGCAGACCTCGTTGCCCAGCGGTTCGATGTCGGCGACCTTCGATGAGGACGGCAAAGCCTTAACGGCCAGCGGCTCAGTATCGCACGTCAACCTGATTAGCGGTCGAGCCTTCTCGCACTTGGGCGGCACCGGTCATGGAGCCAAAGGTGGCGAAGGAGCTGCGGTTCTGGTTGCCAAACGCGAAGTGTCCCGCGACCGCCTCGGCGAGTTCCAGGGTTCGGTAACGCATACGATCTCTCCGGTTGTGAATACGAATTCGACCACCGGCGAAACGGCATTGGCATTTAATGAACCTCCTCCGGTCATCACGGGCACCAAATACGGCTACCAGAACGAGATGGACAAGCGCTCGGTCTACCAGATTTTCCATGGTACAGTGACGGCCGACAACAATTCGTTCCTGGTCACCGATTCTGGAGACGTCCCCCAGGGCGAATCCAGCTCAACCAACATGCTGTTGCCGGAAACCGATTTCGGCGTCGACAGCAGCTACGGCAACCCCATTACCGGCCTCACCCCGTGGGGCGGCTTTGACGCGCCGTTCACCACCAACGGCGGCTGGCCCGACGTTCCAAACGACACTGGTGAACCACCACCTGGCACGTCGCCGTTGACCTTAGGCACCGGCAACAACCTCGACCTTGGTATGTTCTCCAGCGCCTATGGCTACAAAGGCGAAACCGTCGGCGCATCCTTCGCCTGGCAACTCACTAATACTGGCACCCCCCCCTCCGACGCCAACTCCCCCAACGGCGACGCCGTCTTCAACTCGGGAAATTTCCAATCTCCTCAAGAACCGGGAGGTAGCTCAACCCAACAAGATGGCGCTATCACTCTTGTTGTTCCACCCAATCGAATCCGAAATGTGGCCAAGCTACTCGACAAGGGAATGCCAGCGCTCCAGAGCTTCATCGAAACTAATCCGGAAGTCTTTGAAGCATTCATGGCCAACTATGGACAAGAAGGTTTGGAAAAATTGACAACAGTGTTGTCTTGGGGCTATTGGGTTGAATTCAAGAATTTTTCCAGCGTGTGGTCTTGGGATGTCTTGACACCCAATTCTCAATCAATTCTCACTATTGATTCGAATTTTTACTGGGGTTGGGGGCCAAATTCAGCAAATGGCAATGCCTATTTGCTCAACAATGCACTTACCGAAGCCATGAATTCCAAAAAGGTAGTTCCCTCAAAGGATGGCGGATATGTTGGAATATTGTCTGTTGGAGACATGATACGATGGAATGGTTTGTCCGCGCATGAAGCACTAAGAAACTCTAAACACAAGGTGATCTGGTTTGCTAGAGACGTTTCTGAGAACGTGGCCAAAGAAACTGCGATTAATGCCGCGTCTCTTGGAGTTGGAAAATTAGTTGCTGGAACTGGTGTTTTTGGGATTATTGTAAGAGATGATGGCCCAGTTAGAAAACTATGGACGCTTACTGCTGGAGGTGCTTCGAAGATTATGAAGCACGGCAAGTTTGGCACGTTCTACAAGTCGAAGTCAGACGGACTATGGTGGGCAGTGGACAACGCGGGTCACGGCGGTTCTGCTTTCAAAGTCTTCAAAGAGACAGGAAAAGGTCTCGAATGGATCGCCGATGCAGACCGTTTTGGAGACTTTATCGTTGGGAAGCACAAAGGCCCAATTGGGCTCTTCATCCCGTGGCACCACCTACGAGGACTCTAGTATGATCACATCCATTGAAGAATATTTATCGCTGGTCGAACACGATGACAATGAGGTTCGCCGAAATGCGGTTTCGGAGGAGGCTACCGCGATTACTTGGCATGCCATACTTGAGAATCGCCCCGACCTTGCGTCCGAAGTAGCGATGAACAAGAAACTTCCTGCCGAGATAGTCGATAGATTGATTGCAACTGGTTGCTCTCGGACCAAATCTCTCGTAGCGATGAAACGAGCGCTTTCGTACGAACAATTCCAAAAACTCGCGAGCGATAAGGATGAGTCAGTCCGAGCCATGATTGCGAATAACAAAAAAGCCCCGACTGCGATTCTGAAACAACTAAAAGAAGACGAAGCCGAAATCGTTTCCGAGGCAGCGAAATCACAACTGTCCAACCGGTGATGAACAAATCAAAGGGGTCAAACAAATCAAAGAAACAAATCAAAGACTGCTATTGGGTAGCTGGTGAATTGGAATTGGTGTGTGGAATCTCCGGTCACGTTTTGAGTGCCATTCGTGCGTGCCATTCGTGCTGCGTGCCATTCGTGCTGCCATTCGTGCCACCCACCTATTTGCCATTCGTGCCACCCACCTATTGAGAGCAAGCCGGGGGGTGCACAATTCAAGATTGTAAAGCCCAAGTTAAACAAATCGTTCGTTTTTTGATCTAAAGAAGAAAATGAAACGGCTGCAATTGTCGAGCCATGAATTGGAATTGCATGCTCGACTTACGACGGTTTTGTACAGCCCAGATGGAAAACTGCTCGCAATTGCAGATTCCACTGGGCTTTTAAGTGTCCTTGATTGCGAAAAAAACGAAGTCGTAGGGACGTCAAGCGTTCACATAGGAGAAATTTGGGGGTTAGCCTGGGCAAGCAACGACGTATTCTTCACCAATGGAGATGACGGTAGTATTCGACGATGGAAAGTGATGTCGAATTAAAATAGCAACGCCGCACACACCGCACACACCGTCATGTATTCTGAGTCTATTCGGAGCGAAAAAACGGGGACGCAGCGGCTCTGTAGAAAACTGGAGGAAACAGCGAACCGTTTGAAATTATTGATCGTAGTGGTTGGCCGTGAGTACCACGAGCAAATCACCGAAAGATGTATTAACTGAGGCTTGGAGCGTCGCCAGTCAGGTCTTTCCCAAGTATTCGCATAAGAACAGTCCGAAAAAGTTCACGCAAGGGCAACTGTTTGCTTGCTTGGTCATAAAGAACTTTCTCAAACTTGATTACCGTGGCTTGCAGAATCTGCTGGTTGATTGCAGTGATCTGACTGCAGCCATTGAGCTGAAATCGGTGCCCCACTTCACGACTTTCCAGAAAGCCTCGCGAAAGCTTCTCGCGGCAGAGCCTGTTCATCGACTGCTCGATGAGACGGTGTCACGAATGATGGGCAAGCGAAAATATGTCCAGCTCGCGGCCGTGGACTCGACAGGTTTGGAATCCACTGCGGCGAGTCCCTACTTCGTCAAACGTCGCTCGCGGCAGGAAAACCCTTGGAAAACCGTGGTCTATCACCGCTATCCCAAGCTGGCCATCGTTTGCAAAACGTTCGATCAGTTCATCATCGCTTTCGACACGTATCGCGGTCCCAAGCCCGATGTGGACGAATTTAAAGTTCTGATGGAACCTGAATTGGCAGTTCCATCGATTTCTTTTTTTTGGGTCTGCTCACGTGTCAGAGTTCTTCAATCGACGCGTTGTCCACTTCAGGAAGTTTCTTTGAAGTTCATTTTTGCGGGCAATTCGGGTGATTTGGGGGTCGGCGATTTTTTTGTTGAAATTCCGGAGTCGGCATACTGTAATTAATGACACTATTTGGTTTTTATCCCGAAAGAAGCGATACGCACGACCAAAGGTGTCGTGAGTGGAGTTTTGAATGGGGGGCAACTTCAGGCTGAAGCCCCACGAGACAAAACTCGCTGGTGGGAAAGCGAAGTCCAAAAAAACCAGCAATGCATGATGCCTGATGCTTTTGGGAAGAAGCATTTTTACAGTGAGACCAGTGATGATCACGACCAATACTCACGAGACCACGAATGGTTCTCAACAAACGATTGCCTTGTTGAAAAGGCAAATTCGTCAGGTCGAACTCGGACATCTCCTGCAACCAGACCACTCCTTGCCGCGCGGAATTACCAGTGGATTAGCGGCCATCGACCAAGTACTGCCCGAACGTGGTTACTCACGGGGAACGTTGATCGAGTGGTTGGTACCCGGCAGTTCCGGACAAACCGCCGGTTATGGAGCCGAGTTGTTGGCGTTGCAACTGGCCCAGCGCGCGATGCAAGGGGGGGGATCGCTGGTCGTCGTCGACCCGGCGGAAGAATTCTATCCGTTGGCTGCGCGGCAATTGGGAATTCCTTTGGACCGCATCGTGATCCTGCGTGGTCACAAACTGGAAGATCTGTATTGGTCGATCGATCAAGCGTTGCGGTGCGAAGCCGTTGCTGCGGTCTGGTGTGCTGCGACGTCGGCGATGCCCTCGTTTCTGGTTGATCTGGACGAGCGGTGGCATCGACGGTTTCAGCTTTCGGCTGAAGCTGGCCAGAGTTTTGGATTATTTCTCCGGCCCGACCGCGTGGCCCGTCAACCAAGTTGGAGCGACATTCAGTGGCGGGTCCTGGCAACCCATCGCACGAGCCAACAACGCAGCGAACGAGGATTAACGGAGCAAACTCCGCCAGAATCCACGCTACCGGACGACTATTGGGCACGACCGATTTCCCTGCAGTTGCTCAAGTGTCGAGGGGGGCGAGCAGGCCAGACACTGCATTTGAACTTCGATACGCGAACCGGCGAACTACGCAGCGATGCGGCGCGGCGGTTGGAATCGTTGCGACCACGGTCCCCCGCGGCAGACCTGAAAACCACGGCCTTCAGCCAGACAGGATGAAGTCATGGAGCGCATCGCCTGCATTCACTTCCCGCAGTGGCCGATCCAGCGGTTGATCGGTCAGCGACCGGAATTACGCTTCCAACATGTCGTGCTCTTTCACCAGCATCCGCAGCGAGGACAGATTGTGGTGGCCGTCTCACCACGCGCTGCACTGCAAGGGATTCGGCCAGGGATGCCGGTGACCGAGGCCAAATCACTGTTGCGAAGAGCGGCTCCTGGAAAACCGGTCGCCCGCGAAGCCTTTTATCTGCTGCCCTATGAAGCCGGCGTTGATCGCGAAGCTCTGACGGGGATCGCCCGTCAGCTCGACACCTTCAGCCCCTTGATTGGCATCGATCCTCAAGAACCCTCTGCAAGCCTGCTGCTCGACTTGACGGGATTGGGCAAGTTGTTCGGCGACGAAGCGACGTTACTGCGCGGTGTGCGGGAAGTTCTGCAGGGACAGGGCTACGTCGTTGAGGCTGCGATTGCCTCCACCGTTGGAGCCGCGTGGGCATTGGCCCATTACGGAATGAAGGGGGGGGACGGCTGGGAAGAAGCGTCTCCGTTGATTGCCGCCGACTTCGACTGGCGAACCTTCGACACGCTACCTACCACGGCGTTACGAATCGAGGCGGGAGTTTGCGAGACTCTGCAGCAGTTGGGGCTGACCACGATCGGAGCCTTGCGGCAGATTCCTGCGGCCAGCCTGACGGCGCGGTTCGGGGACGTGATCGCCCGGCGACTACATCAGCTTTCGGGCGAACAACCGGAAACATTTCAGGCGGTGCCGCGTGCGTTGGCTTATCATGCGGAGCAGGTGCTCGATTTTCCACTGCGGGACCAGACGACGGTGCTGGTCGTCATCGAGCGTCTGCTGGAGCGCGTTTGCCGAGAGCTGCAACGCGTTCGCCAAGGGGCTTTGGCGTGGCATATTCGCTTGTGGCGAGCGGAGGCCAAGCCGCTGCCGCTGCGCGTGGGCCTGTTTCAGGCTTCTTCACAAGTCGCGCAAATCATGCCGCTGGTCCGAATGCAACTGGAACAACATGCGGAATTTGATGGTCTGAATCATCCGATCGAGGAGGTTGCGGTCTCGGCTGAAAGTTGCGTGCTGTTGGTTGAGCGGCAGGGTGAGTTGTTCGACGAGCAACCGCGCACGAACGAAACCGCACTGGGCGAGTTGCTGAATCGGTTGGCGATTCGCCTGGGTGAAGATCGCGTACTCTCGGCCGCTTGTGTTTCCGGCGCTCAACCGGAACGAGCCGTCGAGTATCGGCCGTTGGTTGGTCCTCGTTCCGTGCGCCCGCGTCGCTCAACCCAACGGCTGACGGGAGACGTGCTGCAACGCCCTGCCCGTTTGTTGAGCAAGCCGCTGGAACTCGCACCGCTGATCACTGCGGAGCATTCGCGGAGCCGGTCGGCGGTGTTTGAAATGCCCAGCGGATTCGAGTGGCGAGGTCATTCCTTTCAAGTCCACCGCAGTTGGGGGCCGGAGCGGATTGAAACGGGTTGGTGGCAGGGTCGCACCGTGCGGCGCGACTATTGGCGAATCGAAACCACCAACGGTTCACAGTTCTGGATCTTTCGCGACCTTCGTTCGCGCAAATGGTTTTTGCATGGAGGGTTTTAATGACCGGCTACGCAGAATTAGTCTGCCGAACGAATTTTTCTTTTTTGTCCGGTGCCTCGCATTCCGATGAGTTGGTCACTCGCGCGCTGGAGTTGGACTATTCGGCGCTGGCCGTGACCGACGAAAACAGTTTGGCCGGAGTCGTCCGGGCCTTTAATGCCTCGCGGCATACTGAACTGAAGCTGATCATTGGAGCCGAATTGACACCGCACGACGGCCCCTCGTTGGTGGCCTGGGCGACCGATCGAGCTTCTTACGGCAACCTTTGCAAAATCATTACGGCCGGCCGACGCAGAGCTCCCAAGGGGCATTGCTGGTTGAAATTTTCCGACATTGCCGAACACCACGCGGGTTTAGTCATTGGCGTTCGTCCTCATTTTCCGGAAGAGCGCGATCCCCAGGCCCATCTCACTCCAGACAACGTCAGTTATGAATGGTATCGCCAGCCGCGAACGCTCTCGCATCATGACTATCGTGAGTTGTTCGGCGACCGAGCCTATCTCCTGGCTGCCTTGTACCGCGGGATCGATGACCGGCAACGAATCGCTGCACTGCAAGGACTCGCGCGGCAAACCAAACTGCCGCTGGTTGCCGTGGGTGATGTGCTGTATCACACTCCCGAGCGTATGCCGCTGCACAATGTGCTGACGGCAATCAAACATTTAACCACCGTCGATCGCGCGGGGGATCTTCTGGAGCCCAATGCTCATCGGCACCTGCATTCGATTGCCGCGCGGCAACAGCAATTTGAAAGCATCCCTGAGGCCCTGGCCCGCACCTTGGAAATTGCCGACCGATGTTCCTTTCGCCTCGATCAATTGCGTTACGAGTACCCGGTTGAACTCGCACCCGCGGGGCTGACCCCAATCGAATATCTGAAGCAGTTGACTTGGGACAGCGCGGCGACACGATTTCCGAATGGGCTGAGCGCGAAAGTCCGCGGCTTGATCGAACACGAGTTGAAACTCATCGAAGAGATGCGGTACGAAGCCTATTTTCTAACGGTCTGGGACCTGGTTCGTTTTGCCCGCAGTCGTGGCATTCTGTGCCAAGGTCGCGGTTCGGCTGCCAACTCGGCGGTTTGTTACTGTCTGGGGGTTACCAGCGTGAACCCCGACACGACCGAGCTGCTGTTCGAACGCTTCATCAGCAAGGAACGGAACGAAGCTCCCGATATCGATGTCGACTTCGAGCACGAACGCCGCGAAGAGGTCTTGCAATACCTCTACGAAAAATACGGTCGCCATCGCGCGGGACTCGCCGCCACCGTGATCACCTACCGCAGCCGCAGTGCGATTCGCGATGTCGGCAAGGCCCTCGGGTTATCGCTCGATCGCGTCGATGCTCTCGCCAAACAAGTCGACGGGTATCACAACTGCGATGACCTGCCCCGACGCTGCGAAACGGTCGGGATCGATCCAAACTCTCGGCTGGGCTCGCAGCTTTGCTATTTGGCAACCGAAATCTTGGGTTTTCCCCGGCACCTTTCGCAGCACGTGGGCGGCATGGTGATCACTCAAGGCAATCTCGATGAGTTGGTGCCGATTGAAAACGCCGCGATGGACGGGCGAACCGTGATCGAATGGGACAAGGACGATTTGGAAGAACTGGGGCTGCTCAAGGTCGATTGTCTTTGCCTGGGAATGTTGACGGCGATTCGCAAATGTTTTGACTTGATTGAGCGGCACTACGGCAGAAGTCTGACGCTGGCCAACATTCCTCCAGAAGACGTTCACGTGTACGACATGATTTGTGATGCCGACACCGTGGGCGTCTTTCAAATCGAAAGTCGCGGGCAGATGAGCATGTTGCCGCGGCTCAAGCCCCGCTGCTGGTACGATTTGGTAATTGAGGTGGCGATTGTGCGGCCGGGGCCAATTCAGGGCAACATGGTGCACCCGTACTTGCGGCGGCGTAACGGCGAGGAACCCGTGAGCTACCCGAACGAGGCAATTCGCAGTGTTCTCCATCGAACGTTAGGCGTGCCGATCTTCCAGGAACAGGCGATGAAGCTGGCGATTGTGGCGGCAGGTTTCACGCCAGGCGAAGCCGACCAGTTGCGACGGGCCATGGGAGCCTGGCGAAAAACAGGTGTCATCGAGAAGTTTCGCGAAAAGCTTCTGCAAGGCATGCGCGAACGGGGACTCAGCGACGAGTTTGCCGATCAAGTCTTCCGGCAACTTCGGGGCTTTGGTGAATACGGATTTCCCGAATCGCATGCCGCCAGCTTTGCGCTGCTGGTCTACGTATCGGCTTGGCTCAAATGTTATTTTCCGGCCGCGTTTACGGCCTCTCTGTTGAACGCGCAACCGATGGGATTTTACGCCCCCGCACAACTCGTGGCCGATGCCCAGCGCCATGGCGTGGAGGCGTTGCCGCCCGATGTGAACTTCAGCGATTGGGACTCGACGCTTGAGACCGCCGGCGAGGAAGCAGACGGCACCGGCAAACTGGCACTTCGGCTCGGCTTGCGACAGATCAGTGGCTTGCAACAACAAATCGGATCCGTCGTGATTTCTGATCGCGAGGAGTTGGGGCCCTATTTTTCGATTGCCGAATTCGCTGTACGGACGGGATTGGGCCAAGCTGCGATTGCGCAATTGAGCGAGGCCGACGCCTTTGCCTCATTGAATCAAGACCGCCGGGAGGCGTTGTGGCAAGCGTTGGGCCAGGAACGGCGTCCGCTGGAGCAACCTCTGTTTGATGGGCTGACGCAAGAGGACGATCAATTCGCCGCGTTGTTGCCGCAGCTCGCTGCTCAAGACGAGGTCTTGGCCGACTATCGCACTATTGGCCTGTCGCTCAAGGCCCATCCGATTTCATTTTGCCGTGACCAACTCAACGCTCGAAAAGCGGTTGCCGCCGGAGATTTGCGAAACCTTCGCAATAATCAACTTACGCGGGTTGCGGGACTGGTGATCTTGCGACAGCGACCTTCCACCGCCAAAGGAATCACATTTGTGACGCTGGAGGATGAGACGGGAACCATGAACTTACTTGTCAAGCCGCATATTTGGGACCGGTTTTTTCAAATTTGCCGTACTTCGCGGGCTTGGTTTGTGTACGGCAAACTGGAAACGCGCAGCGGCGTGACTCACATCATCGCCGACCGACTCGAGGACTTGAATCAAACTCTAAAAATTCCAGTTATCAAGTCACGAGATTTTCGTTAATCGGCACCCAGCCGCGACCAGAGACTTTGAGCATTCTTTTTGCGTGCCGATTTTTCAGGCAATCGGCAACCGGATTTGATTAGACGATTGGACTGCCGATAGAACGACCAAGGTCCGCAAATGCTTGCGTTTTGGCAACCCATGCGCGGCGCGCTCAACGTTTGCCAATCGATGGGATTGGCAATTTCGGAGCAATCGCGAAATCCATTACGTTTTAACTTCGACACAGGAATTGGGAGTAACCGGCTGGATGTTTTCTTGCTCGATGTTTGCGAAGTACTTGCCACAATTCATTATGTTGGCGTTGCTCACGATCATTCCCAGCGATGATCTGAACGACCAATTGGCCAGAATTCGCCAGATTTTGCTGCTTGATTCGGCGACGCCAAGCAATGCGGCGGCTGCCAATCAACCCAAGAAGCCAGCGACCAACAACCCCGCCAACAAGTCTTCGCCCGATGAAGTTGCGGTTGCCCCATCCAAACCGAAATGGACGAAGGAACAGGAACTGCGCCGGGCAAAAATAGCGAGCTGCCTCGCCACCTACTATCGCCAACCGGTCGATGCAGACAAACTTCGTCCGTGGAGCATCATGCACGGCCTGATCGGCTACGGCCAACGATCATGGACAATCGTGGGTGGTAAATCGGTCAACACCGTTGAGTACCTGGCGGCGAATGGTGCGGGCGATGGCATCCAGATTCTCTATCTCGAAGACGGCAAGATTCAAACTCGGCTAGGCCCCGGAGTCCAAGGCCACGAGGGTCAATTGCTGGCCATGTTTGCTCAAGCCGACGTTCCGGCCACCCAACCCATGACGATTGAAGGAAAATCCTTTACCGTTCAGGACTTGATCGATTTTGAAATGATCGGTTGCACCTCGGGAAAAGAGTTGACCTTCAAGCTAATTGCCTTGGCCCATTACCTTGACCCCGACGCTCGTTGGAAAAACCACCTGGGCGAAGATTGGGACATGTCGCGGCTGATTCGAGAAGAACTTGCCCAACCATTGACCGAGGGTGCCTGTGGCGGGACCCATCGGTTGACGGCGCTCAGCTATGCGGTGAATGCTCGCGTGAAACGAAATCAGCCGCTCGAGGGAGTATGGCTGCGAGCAGACACCTATGTGATGGCTTGCCAAGGCCACACGTTTAACAACTTGCAAAACAGCGACGGCAGCTTTAGCACTCTGTTTTTCAAAGGCCGCGAGAATCACACCGATCTGATGCGTCGACTGTATGCGACCGGTCACATATTAGAATGGCTGGCTTATTCGTTGCCGGAAAAAAACCTGCACGATTTTCGTGTTACAGTCGCCGTTGATTATTTGCTCGATCTGATGCTAACCGCCCCCGGGCATGCTCTGGACGTTGGCCCTCGCGGTCATGCAATTCATGCTCTGGTGATTTACGAACAACGCGCTTTTGGAACGCCCTCAGATTGGGCCGATACCAAGAATATCGTGAAACTGCCGATGACGAGCAAGATGATCCTGCCATCGGCGACAAAATCGGGCATTCCGTCCGACAACGGACTGAACTCTTCACCCTACAAACGAAGCAGCTTTATGCGTCGTCGATAGACTAGATATGACACCAAGCCGAAATGGAATTCGGCAATGACAAACCAATATTTGGAAACTTGAAAGGATTCAACATGAAGTCAAGACTTCTGCTCACCCTCCGCTGCGCGTTTTGGTCTGCGTTGGTAATCAGCGCGTCGATTGTTTCAGCACAAGCGGTCGTGCCTGGAACCGGTACCTTATTGACCGAAGTCGGCGATGACTTTGAGGACGCCGAGTGGAGCTTCAATCCGAATCTGCCCAAGGTAACCAACTTTGAGGACACGACGCACAGCAAGAACTTTCCGTTGGGCGCTTCGGCCAATGGTCGTTGGCACGAGGGCTCAAAACGCGGGCAGCCAGATTCGGTTCGCCGCGTTGAAACACCGCCAGAAGGACTGCCCGGTAGCACGGGGGCCATCGCCTTGCGTTCTCTTCGTACTGGCAGCACCTATCCGACCAACCAACAACAACAAGACGACTTCATCTGCAATCTGGCCGACAAGATCGGGACGATTCCTGTTGGCCGTACGCCCAACGTCGTGACTCGAGTCTGGATGCCACCCCTGGACCAGTGGGAAAAACGCAACGGTTGCCACTTCGCGTTTCGAATCGCACTCGTTCGCCCATCGACGATGTCTTATAGCGGTCGCGGTCGCTACCGCCAAGCCTCAAGTTCGGCCGAAGATGATCTGTATTGGCCAGGATTCTTCTTGAATCGCGAACCAGGTACCGATGCGAAAACGGGCGAGAAGGTTGATCGCGTTTACTTCTGGATGAAGGCCACGGCCGATAGCCGCGCCATCAAAGGCCCAGACGTCGAGCAATTTGGCTGGTGGACCTTGGGCATGAGCGTTACGCCAGACGGCCAAGTCCATTACTTCGCGAAGCCGGGCGTGGAAGATCTAACGGCCAAGGATCATGTTGCCTCAGCCTTTCCGTTTGGCAACCGCGCGATCACGTTCCGGACGTTCTTCTTCAATGTCTGCAACGGCGACGACGGCAAGACTTGGTCGACCGAATTCATCGTCGACGACTCGAAAGTCTACTTGGGTAAATAGTCTTTTGCCGTATGTTTTCAAACTGTCTCTCAAGTATGATACCTAACGAGGTTCTTTATGAATCAGACGATTAGGGTACGCATATGTCACTTCATTTCCCGTGTCCAAAATGCGCAAACGAGATCGCCGCAGTTGACGAGGCGCTAGGCAAGGCCGTCCGTTGTTCTCGATGTCAAGCACACGTCGCTGTGCCCCCTGACGCCCAACGGAGGTCGCCGACACCGAAAGCGTCCCCTGAGCCAAACACGTCGGCGTCAGATGATGAATTTCGTGTCAATTGCGCTTGCGGAAAGTCCATTCGCGTTCCGGCGCGACTAGCGGGTCGCCAAGGCGCTTGTCCCAAATGCAAGACGGTGTTCACGATTCCTTCGCCAACGGTACACGTTGAATACCTCGACGTTGAATACCTCGACGATCCTCAAATATTGCCCGACATTGAAGCTGCATCGATTTGGAGCGACGATCCGATACTATCATCCGGCAGCGGACAGGTCCCTTTCGACCAACCGCAGGCAATGAGCCCCTTGAGTCCCATGTGGAACCAACCACAGGCGATGCCCCCGAACACTTGGGGTGGTGGCCAGCCGGCACAAAGACCGTTTCCACCCCAACAACAGCAGTACGCGTCCCGACCACAATCCAACGAGCCGTCCAACGTTCTGCCGATACTTACTCGCGCGTGCGGAATTGCGTTAATCGTGTTTACGATAATAAACTCGTTGATTCACATCATTAATGTGAGTTCCGCGATTCTACAGCCGGTTAAAAACCTGGAACAACAAATTCAAGCACGAGGAGTTGATATTAACGCTGAAGCACTGTATGTCTTGATAGTCGTTATGTTGATGGTAGCTATTGCTTTAAACGCGTTTTTGGGATTCGGTGCAACGCACTTGATTACGATGAGGAGTTGGGGTTGGGCACTGTCGGCATGCATAATGGCCATCCTCCCTTGCTCCGTCTGCACCGTGATCTTCACGTTGCCGATCGGAATATTTGGGATCGTCCTTTTGTGCACACCTCAAGTCAAAGCTAAATTCGAACAATAGATTCGTGAGCGCACAGCCAGACATGGTCGTTGCGAGGGGTCAATTGCGGCTGCCATTCCTCTTTCGAATCATGTCGTCAATTCTTGATTTGACTGTGCGCCGATCAATTCCAAGTCGCTCTGCCGATGCTTCATAATTCCCGCACTCGGCATAGACCCAAGCACAGTACTCGCCCAGCAATTCATCGGCAGTCAGATTGCGAGCGATTGCTTGGCGGGCCCATCCGGGAATCGATGTTCGATCATCATCGGGCGGCCGTCCCAACGGCACATAGCTGCCATGAATCACGAGGTTCCAGATGCACTGCTCCAGTTCTCGAATGTTGCCACTCCATGGGTATTCTGGTCCCAGTTTCTCGGCGATCCAATCCATAACTTCATTTGTAATCGTGGAAGATTCTCCCGAGAAATTTCTACTGGTAATGTTTTGGACCAAGAATCGTAAGTCGTCGGGATTGTGGTCCAACTGGCTCCGCAACGAGGGCGTTTCGATTCTGTCTGAACAGATACGGTAATAAAGGTCTTCGCGAAACCGCCCGCTGGAGACCTCTTTTGAAAGGTCACGATTGGTGGCTGCGATGACTTTCCCCTGAAATTTCCGTTCTTGGCTTTCGCCAATTCGGCTGTAGGTCCTTTGCTGGATGGTTCTCAGAAGCTTGACCTGCATTTCACCGTCCAATTCGCCGATTTCGTCCAGGAAAACCGAGCCGTACTTCCCGCAGGATTCAAGCCATCCCTTGCGGTCCGACGTCGCACCCGTGAAGGCTCCCTTGCGATGGCCAAACAATTCGGACTCGACAAGGGTTCTGGAAAGCGCCGACAAATTGACGGGAAAAAACTCCTGCTCGCCTTGAAAATCAAATTTCTTTTGACCGGCGTGGAATGGAATGTAGGAAGACAATCCGATGGCTCGGGCAACAAGCTCCTTACCCGTTCCGGATGGACCCGTGATTAGGGTTGCTACGCTGTTCATTCTGGCCCATAAGCCGCTGTGAAACCTGCGCACGTTGCCTGAAAAAATGGACTCCCAAACCCGCGCTCGAAGATTGGCAACCGGCAATGAATCGCCGAGGATATGATCGAAGATGTTGAAGAACGCGCGGTGAATCTGACTGAGGCAGGCAAAGAGATGAGCTGGATCGCCCGGGATCAATTGCTTAATAGCAGGCATATCGAGCAAGTGACGATAGTCGGTCAAAAACTCGTCCCACGTACGGGCGATCCTGTCGGATCCCGTCGATCCAACCTGCAACCACTCGCCAATGGGAAAGACCGTGAAGTGGCGGTAAAGCAACAGGTAAGACGACGCATCCCAGTAAGCCGATAAAATTTCAGGATCGTCGACAACGCCGTTAGCAATCGTCAGTCGGGCCCGCTCGACAACTTCTGACGTTATGCGGGTAAGCTCAACGACGTTGGGGCGATCATTGGCGAGAGAATCAGGGCGGCGATTCCAAGCAATCGCATCTTCTTGAACAAACTTCTTACTCAGCAACTTCTTCTCGAACTCAAACCGTTCCGGCGAAAATGGATTCGAGTTCGCCATCGCGGAAATGCCACGTAAAAGACTTGCATCGCGATTCTGCATTCTTCACCGAAAACGGAACGGAGCCGAGTTCAGTCGACAAGTACATTTTTTGTCAGCATATCGAACTCGCATACATAAATTGTACCTTGGTTTTCCGATGGAAATGCGAGGCGAATTCTCAAAAACAACGATTTCCCATGGAAATATTGAGGTTTTCTTCGGTCCGCACGGATCCTTCCGATTTACTTGGCTCTTGGCATCACAGATGCAATTAGAAGCTATCAAACCTCGCGGCTTGTGTTCGAAAAACGAACTGTTGCGAGAGCCGTATTTGATCCGGAGCATTGAACGATGTTTGAAATAATCGGAACCGTCCTAGTTTGCTTTGTCGTCGCCGATTTCTTAACGGGCTTTTTTCATTGGCTGGAAGACACGTATTGCTTGGAAGGTCTGCCGCTCGTTGGTCAAATCATTTGCGAGCCGAACATTGATCATCACTTAGATCCGAACTTGATGGTGCGGACAGGCAGCTTCTTCTCGCGGAATCTCCTTTCCTGGTCACTCGGCGTAGCGGTGGCTGCTGCATTGTGGTTTGTAGGTCTGGGAAGCTGGCCGGTATACCTGACTCTGCTGTTCGCTTCGTTTGGAAACGAAGTCCATCGTTGGAATCATATGAACCAATCAAACCGATTCGCGGAGTTTCTGAAAGATTCAGGTCTTGTTCAATCCCGAAAGCAACACTCGATGCACCATAAGCCTCCTTTTACCTCCAACTACTGTATTCTCGGTTCGTTTACGAATGCCGTGCTGGAACGCGTTCGCTTTTGGCGAAGACTTGAAACTGCAATCGCGGTGGTTACTGGAATCAGCCCCAAGCGTGAAAATCGTCGAGACTATGCGATGGCAAAGAAAGTGCGGCCGGAGGATCACGAGGAAACGCCAAACAAACAGAACCTGGCAGCGTGATCGGCCTTTGGGTCAGGAATCAACTTCTTGCTAACGCACCCCACCTCGGCAAACTCTGTCCAACTTCCAACGGATTAGTTACTTTCTGATCGCGACATCAACCCAGACGAGGCGATGGTCGGAGGCGGAGACGAGCGGAAAATTTGGGTCAGTGCTGACGGGCCAGAAAACGCCTGCGTTTTTTACGGTCAATGCTTTGGACGGCAACACGTAATCGATTCGCAGGTTGCCGACATTGCGATCGGCAAAATCGCCGGTGTCGAAGGCTGGATCGCCCTGATGTTTGGCGTTCGTTCCCCCCTGCTCTTTCGCTTGCTCGACGCCGCCCTCGCTTTTTGGCTGCGGGTCTTGAATTTGCGGGTGGTCCAGCAACTGCAAAATGGCTTTCTCGCGACTCTCGCCGTCTTTAGGGTCTGCGTTCATGTCGCCCGCAATGACAAACAATTCGCCCTCGGCCAAGCCGCCTTTGTTGCCGCGATCGTCGTAGATGTAGTCGCCTTTGCCACCCACGTAGTCAGTCCAAAAACCAATTTCGTCGTAATTGCGTCTGCCGTTTCGATCTTCGGCTCCATCAAATACTGGAGGGGTGGGATGGCAAGTCAACAAATGAACGACTCGGTCACCAATCTTGATCGGCACATCCCAGTGGCTTTTGGATGACAACCGAAATACCGCTTTGACTTCTGCATTGTAAAAGGACTCATTGGTTGCCGGATTGACTGGCCAAAGGGCTTTCGGCTTGTCGGCCCAACGAAATTTCTGGAACGTCCTCGCGGTTTCTTCGTCGATAGGGAATCGGGACAAAACCAACATTCCATATTGTCCTGGGTGCAGGCCGAAACCAAACGCATCGTCAGGCGTCTTTGCCTTCCCATCGGAGTTCAGATCCAATCCGGAATCAACACCGGTGTTGACCGGCGCCGTGAAGCTGTAGGCGTACTCGATCGGCTCGGCATCCGACAACTTCGTGGCCAAATATTTTTTGAACCCTGCAGCGGCAAGCCCGCCTTCATCGAAGTCAAACTCGTTGAGGAGCAAAACGTCTGGACGGACTCGTTGGATGATTTCGGCAACTTTGCGAGCTTCAGCATCGGCCAGCTTCGAAAGCGCCTCTTGTAATTCGCCGCTGGCCTTTCGATTGAGCGAGCAATTGAAAGTCGCGAACCGAATGGAAGGCGGCGGTGCATCTTGGGCATGGATAGAATCGAAACAACAGACGATTGATAGCAGCAGGCAAATGAGACTCTTCATCGTTAGACTCTTGGAGAAATTCAGGAGGCAGTTCATTCATTAAGCGTAGACCGATGATTGTCGCAAGCGAATTCGGAGTCAGCAAGTAATCGATAGAATTGCCGAGGAATCGCACGGGCTTTGCCTTCAGACCCCGTTTTGTGGCATTGGATCGAGCATTGTTTTCAGCCGCTCCGATACCTCATGATTTGTCGGTGGGCTCATGTAGGCGTGATGTCAATTCGACTCTATACTTGAAGTAAATCCCGCAAACCGCCTGACTGCCCATGAAACCTCAAAGTTCGTTCCAAAGTGCCTCCGTCGTGCCGAACACGAAGCCCAAGTGTGTGGTCTTCAGCAACGTTCATTTATTGTCACGGCATGTGGCTCAGGTCGTCGCGACGGTGATCCGCGAAAGAAACTCGATTGGGCAAAACGCGGTTTTGGCTTTGCCCGCCGGCTCGACCCCGTTGAGCGTTTATCGCGAGCTGATTCGGATGCATCGCGAGGATGGGCTGGATTTTTCCGGCGTGGTGACCTTTAACATCGATGAATATTTTGGGATTTCATCGCAGAGCTTGCAAAGCTACCGACGCTGGATCCACGAACACTTCTTAAATCACGTCAACGTTCAGCCAGACAACATCTATATCCCCGATGGGACGATCGACATCGACGACGTTGCGAAATACTGCAAGCAATTTGAGTTGAACATCGCTCAGGCTGGCGGACTCGATTTGGCTTTGTTGGGAATCGGCAGCAACGGCCATATCGGTTTCAACGAACCCTTTAGCCCTGCCGACAGCCGGATGCGATTGGTTCAACTCGATCCCGCTTCCCGCCGCGCTGCAGCGAGCGATTTTTTTGGTATCGACAATGTGCCGACTCAAGCCCTGACGATGGGTATCGGAACGATTTTAGAATCGCGAAAGATCTTGTTGATGGCTTTGGGTGAGCACAAGGCTAATATTATTCGCCAGGCGGCCGAAGGGACGGCCACAGACCGCATACCCGCCTCGAGTTTGAAAACGCATCCTGACACCGTCTTCCTTGTCGATGAGGCTGCGGCCGCGGAACTGACGGCTCGCAAGTCGCCGTGGAAAATTGGTTCGGTGCAATGGAACGAACCGACAATTCGCCGCGCAGTGATTTGGCTGTGCAAAAAAACGGAAAAGCCATTGACCAAGCTGGAAGACGAAGACTTTCGACAAAACGGCATGCATCAACTGCTGGAGGAGCATGGCTCCGCCACCGATATCTGCCGAAACGTTTTTCAACGGCTCATGAGCACCATTGAAACTCACCCTGGCGGCCCAACCGGACGCAAAAAAATTATTTGCTTTAGCCCGCATCCGGATGATGACGTGATCAGTATGGGTGGAACGCTGATTCGCCTGAATGATGACGGCCACGAGGTCCATATCGCCTATATGACTAGCGGCAATATTGCGGTTTTCGATCACGACGCGCAGCGGGTCGCCGACTTCGTATCCGAATACAATCGGCTGTTTGGCATCGATCGCGAGCGGAGTCTGGCCGTGGAATCGCTTGTGAATTCGTCGCTTCGAAAGAAAAGTCCTGGTGAACCGGACATCGACGAAGTGCGCCAAATCAAGGCCTTGATCCGCTGGAGCGAGGCCAAAGCCGGGGCAATCAAAATTGGCTGTGATGAACGCAATTGTCACTTCCTTGATTTGCCTTTTTATCGTACAGGGACCATCGACAAGAATCCTTGGGGTCCAGAGGACGTGAAAATCATCCGGGATCTCATGGCGCAAATCAAACCGGATCAGATCTATGTCGCCGGTGACCTTTCGGATCCGCACGGCACCCATCGAGTTTGTGCGGAAGCTATTTTCCAAAGCCTATTCGAAATGCAAGAAGCCGCGCACGTTCAGCCCGAGGTTTATCTTTATCGCGGAGCATGGCAAGAATACGAACTCCACGAAATCGATATGGCCGTGCCGCTAACCGTTGGTGATGTCGCAAAAAAGAAGAAAGCAATTTTCATGCACGAGAGCCAAAAGGACGAGGCCTTGTTTCCTGGCTCCGACCCGCGAGAGTTCTGGCAACGGGCGGTTGATCGCAATGTGAATACAGCCAACCAATTCAATCAGGTGGGCTTGCCGGAATATTTTGCGATGGAAGCCTTCGTCAAATGGAACGGCATTCCAATTTAGAATTAATTCATCGCTGCGCGAATTTGTGTATCGGAACTGGTAAATAGCGCGCCGGGGACTCCACCCAGGGTCATAATCGCACCGATACATGTCAGAAGAATCATCGCCAACATCACCGCGTACTCGACGGATGTTGGGCCATCCTCTTCTCGCAGGAAGTTCACGATTTTGCGTCTTAGGAATCTTCGCATTTTTGCACGTAAAGAAGCGGACGAAAAAGTTTAGGTATGAAACTCTAGTTCCATTTCTCGAGTATCCAAACTAAAGATTCGAAATTGGCCAGATTCCTTTTTTGGAGACCCTTAAAAGGCCGAATTTATGCTGCGAAACGATTGTAACGATTGCCGCGAAAACGGTTGGAAAATGCCCCAAAACTGGGTCTTTCGGCTGTGCGATGAGGCATCTCGCCGATGAAACCACGAACTATCTTTTCGCGTGGCGGTTCCAAGGCAGCTTCTTGCGGATTTCGTCCTTGAGGTGATTGAGTACCGAAGTCTTGTCGGTTTCCTGCAGAATCTGTTTCACCACTTCTTTTGCGGATTCGCGCCCCCACGATCCGCCGTGTTCGAAATAATGTTGCGCGGCGCGACCGATGATATAAGAGCTAAATCCTGCTGCAGCGCCTTGAGGGATCAAGGTAAGCGGCGTGGCAATCGAAAACGTCATGGTCTTGAAGGCACTTGCCCCCCAACTAGTCAATTCGCCGAGCGCGAAAATCCCGGCAGCCTTCGCGATCGATTTGGAAAGTTCACGAGCTTGTGACAAAGAAAAATCCAGTCCATAAACTCTGGACAGAGCCACGATCATCAGTCCATCGACGGCCAAACCGCCAACGATGTCGAAGATTCCCGGCGTAATGGCAACCACCGTCGCTTTGGTGGCCGCCATCCCCCAAATCAAATTATCGGCGAAGGTCTTTCGCATTTTCACGCGGACCGTGGAAATCCTGTCGCTCTTGTCCGCTGCATAGAGCGCCGCGTTGAGCGCAATTAGGCCCAATCCCTCCCGATCAAGCACCGTCAAAATCTTAGCCTTCAACTCTTCGACATTGGCTTCTGGTCGCCTCCATTCGGATTTCGCTCGGCCCGCATCGTCCTCAAAGATGTATTCGATGCTGCGCGGATGCGCAGAAGTCGTGACAACGTGGTCGGGTGGAATGAGCCCCTGTACGCGCTCATTGATTCGGGTCAAGAGTGCCTGCAAGTCAGCTTCGGCATAAAGGTCTTTCTTGTTAAAGACCAGCAAGATCGGTTTATTGACGGCGGCCAATTCGACAAGCGAACTGTATTCCACGTCATTGATGTCGGAATCGACAACGAACAAAATTAAGTCGGCGCGGCGAGCGGTCACTTCAGCCAATTCGGCGCGACCGACACCGCCGACTTCGTTGATCCCCGGTGTATCGATCAAGATGATTTCGGATTTGTCGAGGCCTTTGATACGATGACCCGCGCCCTCCCAGGCGGTCCCCCAGACCTCTTTCGTCCAACCGCCTTGGACATCAACCGAGGCGACTTCGCGTCCTATCAGGGCGTTGATCAGAGCTGATTTGCCCGTGCTAATTTCGCCAAAAAAGACTATCTCAACTCGCCCCGAAGTAATCTTCTGATACATCTCGTTGAGCTGGCTGAAATCATTTTGCAATTGATCGCGTTCTTTTTCAGAACAGCTTTGGAGTTTGGCGATCGTCGACTTCACGGAATCGATCGCCGACTGGTATTGCTGATTTTGATTGGGATTGACGTTCATAGTTGGCTGATTACTTCCCCGAAAACTTATCGCGTGCCTGCGCGACCAGTCGTCGCAACGAATCTAATTCCGTGATCTTTAACCATTGCCGACGAGCCGTATTCGCCAACCCACCATCCGTAAATGTCATTTCATTGCCAAAGTAATCAATAAATACGGCGCCGATCCAGCGGGTGATCAACGCTTGAATCACGCCCTGCATTGCATTGCCGACCAGTGTCCCAGCGATGGGCACCGTTTTGATCATCGAAGCCAAAATCGATCCGACCGCAATCGACGCCCCTTGGGAACCGATTACGCTGATCAAGACCTTGCCCATCTCCGCCAACCACTTCGATGCCGTTTGCAAGTCCATCTTTTGACCGTAAACATCGGCGAGATCGATAATCATCTTCGTTGATATCCCCACCCCTGCCGCAAGATCGACGAATGGAAACGGATTTACTGCCGCAACTCCGGCGGAGCCCCACATGTAACGCTCAACCAAATCCCAGGCCCGTTCATCAAGCGACGCCTTGACTCGGGCTCGGGCCTTTTCGAGTAAACCGCGCGATTGCAACAGCAAGTTCGCCATCACAAGTTCCTTGCGATCTCGTTTGACAAGGGCGATCATTCGCTCCGCCAATTCATCGATATCGCGAGGAATGGGGACCGTTTCATCAACTGCGGTGCCATCGGCCGCGATGCGGCGGCGGACGCGACTCCCCTCTTGGGCTTGAATAGAAACCACATCGTCCGGATGAGTCCACGATTTCGTTTGCAACCGCAATTGTCCCAACAATTTCTCGCGGTCTTCCGGCAAGTACCAATCGGACTTGTTAAGGCACACGATGACTCGTTTTTCCATTTGCCCCAATTTTTCCAGAAGTCTCGATTCGCTTTCACGAAGTGGGCCATCGACAACCAGGATCACGACGTCGGCGTCTTTGGCTGAATCGGCGGCGATCCAAACGTGTTTTTCGCCGTCGACCTCTCCCAAGCCGGGTGTGTCGACCAAAAAGACTTTATCGAAACGATCCCAGGCAACTTCATTTCGCGTGATCGTCGTTCCACCACGTACGTCAGTCGCGAAGGCTTCACCACCTGCCAACAAATTAAGTACTGACGACTTTCCGCTGCTAATGGTTCCGAAGGCAACGATCTCAAGCGTCAGCGATTCACGTTTCTCCTGTACGTCCGTCAGGAGTGGTCCAATTTCAGCCTGCAACTTCGCATCATTGGCACTCCGAATTTTTATTTGGCGCAAGTTTTCCAGATTCTCATCGATCTCGCTTGCCTGTTGACCCAACGAAAGTTCGCTCGGGTTCTTGCTTTGCTTTTCCCTCAGCTTTCGCTTGTTGGCGCCACTGCGCCACAGTTTCCAGACGGTCCAACTCAAGCTTCCGAAAAACAGCAAGCCACCTACGCTAACAACCGCGAGGTAAGCCCAACCCCAAAAGCTGCCGAACTCGTTGATGATCCGATATTTGTCGATGATCCAGCCCGGCAAATACAACAGCACAAGCCCGACGACTGCCGCGACGATTAATAACAAGATTCCAGAAAACGTCTTGCCAAACTGCATGGGGACCAACAAATGCGAGAAAACGAATTATTCCATGGTAAACCCAAACGAGCATTCGGTCGATTGCAACCAAATTGGCCAGAAATTCGCAGAATTGGCGAAATTCAAGTTCTTGGGTCAGGAAACACTCACTTTAAAGTGTTGGTCCAGAAACTTAGCCGAGAAAATCAAGCATCGGGTGCTTGTCTCCCAAAATCGAGGCGCTGTCGACGCCCAACCACTTTTGCAAAATTGTGGAATACACACTGCGGAAATCAACGGTGAATTTCAAGTCGCCGTCATCCAAATCGGTCAGGCTCGGATATTTCCCTGACATTTTTGGGAGTTCCTTCGGACCGACAATCATCACCGGTGCCGCGGTTCCATGGTCAGTTCCACGGCTACCGTTCTCTTTTACGCGTCGCCCAAATTCGCTGAAGCAAAACGTCAACACGTTCTCTGCTTGCGCCGTGCCATCCAAGTCGCGATGAAACGCCCGAACGGCCCGACCGAGTTCACCCAAGAGCGCAGCATGCGCGTCGGGCTGCTGACTATGGGTATCGAATCCCGCGAGTTCTACATAATAAACGCGGGGACCAAAGCCGATTTTGATCAACTGGGCGACCGCCGCAAGTTTTCGTGACAATCCCGATTGATCGTAGTCGCCCGTTCGCTGAAGTTGTCGTACATCAATCGACTTCAATCGATCAGCCGCCGTCAAGGCTGTCGAACGCGCGCCTTGCAAAAAGTCCAACAGGTCGGCAGGCGCCGCTCCGACCGACTCCATTTTCAAGGCCGCTTGAACCAGTTCGTCCGAAGCGACTCGCAGGCTATCGATCGTTTTCAAACTGGGAACCAACGCATTTAAGCCGGTCAACGCCAACGGCAGCGGCTCATCACCGATGTGAAGTGCCCGCAAGGCTTGAGCCGTGGCGTTCACTTCATTCGTTTGACGATCCTTCGCAGCCTGTTCGTCGATCCAACGCCCGAGCCAACCCGTGCGATGTGGTGGTGTGAAGTGGGCACTGTGCCAAATGTCCATTGACTCAAAATGCGAACGATTTGGATTTGGATAACCGACGCCCGGAATGACCGCCAATCGATTCTCACGAACCATTTCACCAAAGCCGCCCAATGCCGGATGAAAGCCCACGTAATCATCAATCTTAATGACTCGATCGGCGGCGATTCGTGTCGCAAAACGATTGCGGTGGTACACGTCATCGGCGTACGGCATCACGGTGTTGAGTCCATCGTTGCCGCCCGACAATTGAATGACGACCAGAATTCTCTGATCGTTAAAATGAGCTGACCTGTGGTTAGCCGCTGCCCACAGCCGGGGGACACTCGTCGTCGAGGCCACTACGGCAGCCGCGGCCGTGCCCGCCAAAAATTTTCGTCTTGATATGCTCATGGTTTGAACCCCTTCATTGAAATACGGCTACCCGCAATTGTTTCAGTCTTATGCCAATTGAAATTCAGCCATGGTCGCTAATACCTTGATGGCAGCCAATAGATTTGAACGTTCCGGTTTCTCGGAAGAAATTTTCTGGACAACTTCGCTCTTTTGTTTTCCGTTTAACACTCTTGCGAGCAGTAGCGATTCTGCCAGGCCCACCGCTTCCGTAGCGTTTTGAACACCGAAGGCCGAGTCGATTTTTTCAGATGAACCCGCTTTAAAAGTCGTCTCCGGTCCCAACAATTTTGTGACCAGATTGATTCGTCCAATCAATGTTGCGGAGTTGATCCACTGGCGCCCACCATCCCAGCCCTTAACGTTGGGCGGGAAGAACAAAGACTGACCCAACTCGCGAGTTGATTCCGCAAGGGAAATGGTATTCGTCGTTGCTTGCAACGTACGCAGAAGTCCCACGGCCATGTCGACCGGCGAGCGAATTTTTCTGCCGATCGATAATTCGCTATAAAACAAACGACTTGTAAACAGTTTGCGCAGACCCGCTCGCAGTTGAAAGCCATTTTCTCGAAAGCTCTGGGCTAACGGCTCGATCAAATCGTCGCCTATGTCATCGCCATCGGACACAAAATAACGCACTAATTTTCGAGCAATGAAACGCGCGGTTTGGGGCGATTGGATGATTACTTCGATGGCTTGCTCGCCTGACTCGATTCCCGTTTTCCCGAGCAGTTTCTTTTCACCTGGGTCGTGTTGAAAACGATTGAATTGAAACGTCTCACCCCGCAGCTCCCAACCGGTAAAAGCTCGGGCGAGTTCCTTGATGTCTTTCTCTGTGTAATGCCCAACTCCCAAACAAAATAATTCCAGCAATTCGCGCGCATAGTTTTCGTTGGGACGATTTCGGCGATTCGTGGCGCTATCAAGGTACAGCAGCATTGCCGGATCGCGGCTCACGTCCATGACCAAGTCGGTAAAACTACCGAGCGCATGCCTCCGAAACGCTTCGTTTTGGCGGAGCAACAATGTCGGCGACTGCACCTTGGCCGCGCTCGTTGCAAAATGGCCATGCCAGAACAGAACCATTTGCTCTAGAGCAGGACGCGAAGTGTGAATTAAGCGATATAGCCACCAGGCTGGGAGTTGCGTGTAGATATTGCCGGCGATAACGACGGACTTCATCTGCTGGAAATTCTTTTCCAGTTGGGCCCCTTCAGAGCTGACTGCATCATCAAGCATACGGTCGACAACCGCGCCCAATGCTTCATTGGTGGCGGCCTTAATCTCTCCCGAAGTCGCACCAAATGCCGCACGTCGATACAGATGGGCGGCTTCGGCATTGGTCAATGATTCCGACTCGCGCGATTCCCAAAGTTTTTCAATATCTCGTCGACTCATGACTTAGCCCACTGCATGGTTGTATGGTAACGCTCTGGAATAGAATTCGTAGACTATTTGGTTGCCAGGCTCGCCCGTCCTGAAAAGACCAGATTTCCGTTTTCTGTTGTCAACGACAGCCGAACTTTCTCGATACAACGCACGATGGTCAAGCCAATCTCCAGTTCGCTAACCACCGCTTCACGATTTTTGCCGGTTTCCAGCATCCGCTGAGCGACCAACGCTTCGAAATTGGTGCGAGCCAAATCAACCAGTGCCTGTGGCCATAATTCAATGACTGAATTGTCGAGGCCGCGAACGTCTTTCTGCTCTTCAGTCTTTCCATTGAGCAACCGTTCCGCAAAGTTGCGATCGCTGGACAAAGCAAACCGTTCACCGTCAATGACCAAGGTCGGCGAGAAATTCAAATACAGATCGGACGATGGAACATTATCCGAGCGATTCGTGCTGGACATCTTCATTGAATCAAGTTGCAAATAACTGGCAGTCAAATATCGGACCGAACCAACTTTTTCGGAAGTAACTTCGACCGGCGGGTATTTTCCGGCCCCCGCATTCAAGTTGGAAAGACTGACGACTTGTTGAAAGGCCAAACGCAACGCCCTGTCAGCTTTCTCTGCATCGCGCAACGTACCGACGATTCCGAACTTGGGAAGTTGAATCTCGGGTATCTCTTTCGATTCGCTCTGGAATTTCGGTTGACAAGCGACCAACTCAACTCCGGGACCAAGGTAATCAAACAATTCGCCGACGGAAATCATTCCGCCAAACAGGGTCGCGATTTCACTTTCGCTTTTGGCAACTTCAGCCAACGCGTTTTCATCGGTGATAATCTGAGGAATCATGTTCCAGAAATTTCCGAGATCACGATGCCATCGAACGGACAGAATTCGATCTTCCAAACTCAAGGCATTTGGGCTGGCTTTGATTTGGTCTTTTCCGAAAAAATACTGGCGAGTCTCTGGAATTTCTTTTGGCAAAGCAACGGATAAACGTGTCTCTAAATTCCCACCATTCCAATCGACCGCCATGTTTAAAACGTCGGCTGCTTGAATCGCGTCAACAACTCCGCCGACCAGCAGTTCGGGACCAATCTCACGCCCGGTTGGCAGTTTTAATTTGCCGGATTCTCTCAACGTCTTGAGGTCAATTGCGCCCGAAATCTTGGTTGAATTGGCGTTCGAACGCGGGCTCTGCTGTTGAGCATTTTGAAACCAACGTGTGGTCGCCAAACTGGATTTTTCTTCGCCAAGGGCGCGGTCCAGGATTGCTTTGCCAATCGAATTGCTCGAACAAACTACGATTCGTCCGGCGTGAAATGCAATACGAACTTTGTCCAAAGTGAACGCCGAAATGCCTTTGTATGTCACGGCTCGGAAGGGAGGGGAATCCTTCGACAAATTACCGATTGCCGCGTAATCCGCAAACGACTTTTGCAATCGCTCAAAGGCTTCAGCTGGTGGAGAAAAAACGACACCGACGTCATTGTTTACATCAACAGCCAGCCACGCCGGCGTCTGCGTCAGCTCTTCGGAAAAAGCCCGTAGTTCTTGACCAACCACTCCCTCGATAAAGGTCTTACCCAACATTGCCTGGCGGTATTGAGGTGATTGCATCGCCTTTTGAACATCAGGCAACGTCAACAGTTCCTTGACCATCGGCAAGGACTCCAACTCGCGCCAAACCGTTCCAACGTTTTGTACTTGTAAACAAAGAACTGAGTTGGAGGGCAACCATTCTGCGGGGGAATTCGATTGCTGGCCCACACTCGCTGGCAATCCAATTCCAATGCCGGCCAAGATCAAGCAAAATCGCAAAACCGTTCTGGGAACGAACTTATGTGGCCTATGCATCTCAGCTTCTCCCACAAATTAGAAAAGGTCAAATCGTCGATGATTGCTCAATCGGTACTTCGCATAGAAGGTTACCGGAACCCGGCGAAGAAGGTTTCAACGTCCACATAAATTCTCAATAAATTTATGCGATAGATATTAATGTCCTGGCGTTCTGCAGCGAAAGCTTAGCGACCCGTTGCGTTCACTGAATTAAGAATCGGGACGCCGAAACGGCTGAATTTGCTCGTTCAGTCATCTATCCCGCATCTATTCCGTAGCGGAATCCGTCCGACGACTAAATCAAAAGATCGTTAATGACTTCGCCCTCGCGGACGACCATGACAGGGCGATTCGTCGGCGTTTGGTATTCTTTCTTCGGATCAATTCCGATCGCCTGGTAAAAGGTCGCGGCGACATCTTCTGGCTTGTAGCCCTCATTGGCTGGTCCCGCGCCGGTCGCATCACTGGCCCCAATGACTTGGCCGCCGCGGACCGCACCGCCGCCCATCAACATGAACATGCAACGAGGATAATGGTCGCGGCCACCATCACTCGACTTGTCGTTGATCTTGGGTGTTCGACCAAACTCACCTGTTACGAAAACCGTTGTCGATTCCAACAACCCCTTTTGATGGAGTCCGTTAAACAAGGCTGCGAGGCCGTTATCCAATTTCGGCAACAGGTCTTCTTTTAGTTTCGTAAAGTTATCGTTGTGAGTATCCCAGCCGCCTAAGTTCAACGTTACAAATCGAACACCCGATTCAATAAGCCGAGTGGCCAACAAACAACTCTGTGAGAATGAGTCTTCGGCAAATTGGCTGCGATAACTTTCGGCTTCCAAACTGACGTCGAAGGCTTCTCGCGTTCGTTTGGAGGTGATCATCTTGTAGGCTTTTTGGCTGAAGGCATCGAGTCCATCAAGCAATTCGTTTTCGCGCTCAATGGAGGCAAAAGTCTGATCAAGATCATCCAGAAGTTTCTTGCGGCGATCGATTTCAGCCAAGGTGATCCCTCCAGCCAGAGAAATGCCGCGGACATTAAACGGGCGACCTTTGGTCGGCACTTCGTTGGTTGCCAACGGCGAGTATTTCACGCCGAGATAGCCCGGCCCTTGAGAGGCTCGTGGGATCGCCACATACCCCGGAATATCGACCGGGGTTTTCAGCTCTTTCGCCGCCACTGAACCGTAGGAAGGATAATCTAACGCTGGAGTCGGGCGGTTACCCGTGAACAAAAACTTTTGTCCTAAAGGATGAGCGCCAAGGGAATGCGAAACGCCGCGAATGATCGTGAACTTGTCGGTCTGTTCCGCCAACTTGGGCATGTGTTCGCAAATTTCGACGCCGGCGACTTTGGTCTTGATCGGCGAAAACTTGCCGCGAATTTCCGAAGGTGCATCTGGCTTGAGATCAAACGTATCCAAATGCGACGGTCCTCCGGGAAGCTCAATGAAAATCGCGTTTCTCGTTTTCGCGTCATCGGCAACTTCGCCCGCATGGCTCAACTTTAGAAAGCCGCCCAGGCTCAAACCCGTTGCCCCAATGGCCCCCACGCGAATCGCCTCACGACGCGTGAATCCGTTGCATTGTCGATGAATAGCCATGAAATCTTCCTAATGATTGACGATAAATTCTTTAGTGTTCAGCAGCGTCCACATGACTCCTGCCAATCCGTCGCGGAGAGATTTTGCCTCGGCGATAAACGATTCGCAGCGCGCAATTTCACTTGATGTTGGAAATCGTGATAACGTCCGCAAGTAGGCCTCTTCAATTAGTTTCGTTTGATCGGCTACAGCCGCTAAATTACTCTGACCATCAAGTTTCTTCTGCACTGTGGCGATTCGTTCCTTGATTTGCGCGATCTTATCGATCAAGGTCTCTGGAACTTCCCGTTTGCTCGCCAAGAGCTTTTCCCGTTGCTTTTCCATGCGATCCAATTGCTGGCGTCCAGCCGCAAGTTGGTTGGTCATTTCGGTGCGGACTTTCTTATCGATTTCCACACCGGCCGTTTGACTGACCCAACTCTGGGGATGTCCGATCCAAAAGTGAACGTCGCGGTCATTCTGCAAATAAACGGTCTGAATCAAACTGGTTTCGTTGGATCGGTCACAATCGCAGTTGTTGTTCCGCGTCGATCGCCCAAACGCATCCAGCGCAAAGCCATTGTTTCGATCGCGTCTCATCGCTCGACCATTCACCGTTCCGGGTAAAGCCGTCGCACGGGAACTTATTTCTTCCAAGAAGGCCTCGTTTTCGGAATCGTTCGAACTCGCCTGAACCATTGCATCCACCACCAATTCGGCTGGCAACCGACGTGGGTAGGCGTGACTGAAATTGCGGCGATCTGCCGAATTCGATTCGTTGGGCTGCCAACTGGTTTGATAGGTGCGACTGTTGGCGATTTCGCGATGCAACCACTTCATGTCATAACCGCGTTCAACGAACTGTGTTGCGAGGTAATCGAGTAAAGGTTCGTTGCTGGCGGGATTGGCCAGGTTCAGATCGTCGATTGGATTGACGATTCCGACACCAAAATACCGGGCCCAAATCCGGTTGACATAAGCTCGAGCAAAAAACGGATTCTCTTTCGCTTTGACCCAGGCCATTAGTGGTTCTCGGACGTCGTCCACATCCTTGAACGAAACGCGATTCTCACCTAACAATCGGGCATCGGTAAAATACAACGGGCCGCGGCTCCCCTTACCCTTTATTTTTTCAGGCTTGGGCTTGCGAGCGTCGTTCGGAATTTTGGGTTTGGTGATCATCACTTGAGGGAACGGCACAACCTGACCTTGGCGGGCCGCATCGGCAATCATTTTCTGCATCTTGTTATCCAGACGCTTCCCTTCGACATCGAGTCCTTCCAGAATCTTTTGCATGTCGGCTCGGTCTTCGGTCGAAGTTGGCCGGCCCTTTTCAAAAGCTATTCCGGTGAAGAATCGTGAGAATTCCTCAAAGTCTTTTTGGCTCCACCGGTCGAACGGATGTTTGTGACATTGGGCGCATTGGATTTGCAGACCCAAAAAATTCTGCGCAAAGGCAATCGCACGAGTGTCCCGATCCTGATTGTCGCGACGCATCCAGTAATAGGGCATTACGTCTCGATTGGCAAAGGCCTCGGTCGACTTCTTTTCGACCATCTCACTCATCGTCGAGCAATAGTCGTAATAACTCTCTTCGGATGACCGACTTTTTGAGAGGACGATGCCTTCGACGATCTTGTCATACGATGTGTTGGTTTCTACACGGCGTTTGATCCAGTCGTACCACTGCTGTGACGCCAGTTCCGCACCGTAATTGAGATCGCGGAGTTCTTGGGAGTTGTTGCCAGTAATATCGCAGAGGAAAGTCGTCTGCCAGGCAACGTAGGCCGGCGTTTCCAGCAGTTCATCAATTTTGCGTTGACGTTTTTCCGGCGACTTGTCTTCCAGAAAGGCTCGGACTTCGCCAGGCGTCGGCAGGGTCCCGGCGATGTCGAGTGAAACGCGACGCAGAAAAGTGACATCGTCGGCCAACTCCGAACGTTGCAGATTCATTGCCCGCAGTTTATCTCCGACGAGTCGATCAATTGGGTTACTTTCGCCAATGTTGTCTGCGGAAGCAGTCATGCGCTCTTTTGGAAACGGGCGCATCACGGGAACGGTAGCCACTCCGTTGTCGTAAAACACGACGATATGGGAATCGCCAAAACCGCCACTCGTCACGTGCCCATCGGGATTTACTTCGACGACTGACGGATCATTCGACTGGAAACGACAGAGCGGCGTTACGTCTTCGCCAGTTCCGTCCGCCCAGACTGCAGTTACTTTCAAATTGGTTTGTTCGCTAAACTCCGCAAATGTGAGCCTTGCAGGTTGCACATCCAACTTCACGAGTTGCATTGGTTCCGAAGTGTTTTTTGCTCCATTCGTAATCCAGGCCTTCAACAGGTTGTATTGCCAACTGTCTGGTTTAAAGCGCTCGCCGCCCCCGTGATCTTCGGCGTCCGTCGGTTTTGTCAGAATCAAACTCTCATCGGCAGTTTCGAGATCGATGCGCCCGCTTCCCTCTGCGAGAAGTGCCTGGTGGTCAGCATCGAAGTCATAACCGAAGAGCGATAATCGCAATCCACCTTGGCCTTGAAACGAACCATGACACGCGCGCCCGTTGCAACCGACACGTCCAAGCAAAGGTGAAACATGTTTTTGGAAATCGGGGACTTCATTTAAACCGGCCATCGCAAATCGGCCATCGACGCGAGCAACTTGCTCGGTTTGCGCCAAACCTGATGTGCCGATGCCAGCCATAAAAACACCACATACGGCGGTGACGAAAAAGCGAATACAACTGGAAATTGGCATCGTCTACTTATCCTTGTTTGGTTTCGCAGAAGCGTCATTCGCCCGCTGGGCTCCACGTTCGTTCTTCAATTTTTTGGCTTGGGCAATAACTTGATCGACCCGGCGATCAACATCAGTTTCGCGCGACATCTCTTCCTTTTGTTTCTCTAATCGTCCCAAGCGATTTTCAAGAGATCGCATTTCCGCATCGACACCCGCCAGAAGCAACGCGCGGCGTTCGGTAATTAACGTTCGCAGTTTCTCGCGAAGCTCATCGTTTTCACCTCGCAAAGCGATTTGTGCCGACAAATATTCGGTTGATTTTTGATTGTTCCACAAAGCCAGTGCGTTAGCGAAGCGGTCGGAATCACGCTCTTGCAGTTCTTGTAATCGTTCGACTTCGCGAACCAAAGATGACATCGCTCGACGATATTGGGCGGGACGATTCTTTTCCAAGACACCCATCAAACGGCGCAATTGCGGCTGATGCTCGTCGACAAATTTCATTGCGTTTTCCCGACGAGCAGGGTCGATATCGACCTCACTGCCCGACAAGCCGTTCTTCCCCCGCGGCATACCGTTACCCTTGGGCATCGCGCCTTTATTACCTGTGGTTTTCGGATCTTGGGCTTCGGCGGATAAGTTCTCTGGTGGCGTGGTTGGCGATTGCGCAAATCCATTGCTGACGCACAACAGGCCCGCCAAAACAAAACTCGTTACCAGACGATGAATTACGTTTCTCATTTGCTTCTTTTCTCTACTGGATCAGTTCACGATCAAATTCTTCGAGCGAAATCAAAGCGGCCAGCAGCCAGTCCTCGTCCGCATCATTCGAAAATTCAGTCGTATCATTTTTTGCCAATTCAAAGTCTGTTTCGATATCGTCCGAAATCTCGCCGACCCCTTCAACCCAAACTTCAGCGAGTCGCGAACCATCGTCGGCGGAGTTTTCGTCGTTGCTG
>JBEBGH010000198.1:0-9864 GCA_040081565.1 Pirellulaceae bacterium | reverse complement strand
CAAAAGCTTGTAGCGGAAGGCGTTGAGACCGAGTATACGCTGCGTCCCGTTACGGTAAAGGGAACCTTTTTCTTCAAGCAATACAAAGGTTCCGATGGCGAAATTTGGGCGATCTATCGAATGAAAGACGCTGTGGTCGAATAGATTCTCCGCCGAACACCTAGGGGATTTATCGACCATTGATTCAGCCGTCCGCCGCTGGACTTCTCTTTTTTGCATACAAACTCAACCCCTCCGGCAAATTCCTTGCCTTTCTCCAAGTGGCACTCTAACTTCTGCGGTGAAACAGACGCACCTTGTCGACGTTCACCGGGTGATCCTGCTAAAATCCAGCCTTTCGCCAACGCATTCAGTGGCGACCTACGGCAAAGCAACCACAATTCATTTTTCTATTCCCCAAATCAACATGGCAGTTTTTGATTGGTTCAGTCGAAGAATTTTCAACACCGTCCACCGCAACAACCTCGTCTACAACACTTGTTGGGAGGATCCGCGGCTGGACCGCGTTGCCCTTGAGTTCGGGCCCGACGACAACGTATTGGTCATCACCTCCGCCGGTTGTAACGCGCTCGATTATGCACTGGCAGGCGTGAATCATGTTTATGCGGTCGACATGAACCCGCGGCAGAACGCGTTGCTGGAGTTGAAGAAAGCCGGTATTCGCAGCCTCGATCATGACACGTTCTTCAAGATGTTCGGCGAAGGTCGTTTGCCGGGGATGAAGAAGATTTACGAAGAGAAACTGCGGACGCATTTGGACGATTGGTCGCGCGAGTTTTGGGACCGCAAGATCAAGTGGTTTGACAACCGTCGCCGCACGTTTTACTTTCGCGGCACCTCCGGCACCTTCGCCCGCTTGATGAAAATCTATACCGACAAATTCATCCGAGTTCGGCCGCAGCTGGACGCGATCTTGAATGCCACGACGGTCGAAGAGCAAAGTCATATTTACAACACCAAGCTTCGCGACAAATTCTGGTCGAATCTTGTCAAGTTTACGTTGAACCGCGACACAACCATGGCGATGTTGGGCGTCCCGCGGGCGCAGCGTCGCCAAATCGAGGCGACCTATGATGGAGACCTGGTCAAATACATCCAGGAATGCATGGAAGGCGTCTTCGTCAAATTGCCGATGCGAGACAACTATTTCTGGCGGGTGTACATGAACGGTCAGTACACGCGGAACTGCTGTCCCACCTATTTGGAGCCGGAGAATTTCCAACGGCTCAAGGCAGGATTGGTCGACCGTGTTTCAACCCACACAGATTCCGTGCAAGGGTTTTTGGAAAAGCACGACGGCAAAATCTCCAAGTTTATTCTGTTGGACCACATGGATTGGTTAAGCGACCATTTCTTCCCGTTGTTGGAATCGGAATGGCAGGCAATTGTTGATCGCGCCGCGCCGCGGGCTCGCTTGATCTGGCGGAGTGGCGGGTTTAATACAGACTTCATCAACCAAGTCCACGTCATGAAGAACGGGCAAAAGGTAAAAGCCAACGACTTGATTACCTACAACAAGAAGTTAGCCGAAGAATTGCATCCTCAGGATCGAGTGCATACCTACGGGAGTTTTTTCATCGCCCAATTCAATGATTAATGGTCCTCAACTGAACGGTTAAAGGTCGCGCTGCGATGAGCTTTTTCTCGGATATGAAAATCCTGTATCACATGCTGTTTAAGCCTGTGCGCGGAGCGAGTCATGCGGAACGATTGGAAAGTTTTTACGACGGCCAGGCTCAGTCGTATGACAACTTCCGTAAACGCCTTCTCAAAGGCCGCGAGGAATTGTGGGAGAAATTGCCACGACCTGCGGGCGGCATCTGGGTAGACATGGGAGGCGGCACCGGAGCCAATATTGAGAACTTCGGTGAGTCCATTAATCAACTGCAGAAGATTTACGTCGTCGATCTTTCGGCATCGCTTCTGAAAATTGCGGCCGATCGATTTGCCAAGCGGGGTTGGACCAATGTGGTGCCCACGGAGGCCGACGCCACTCGATTTCGACCCGCTGAGGGCCAAGCGGATGTCGTCACGTTTTCCTATTCGCTGACAATGATTCCCGATTGGTTTGCCGCGATGGAAAATGCGATCGCAATGTTGCGACCTGGCGGTCTACTGGGAGTTGTCGACTTTTACATTTCGCGAAAGTATCCGGATGCCGGTTTGCGAAAGCACGGGACTTTTACCCGCGGGCTGTGGCCCAATTGGTTTGCAACCGACAACGTCTTTCCCAGTCCAGACCACTTGCCGTTTCTGCGCAGACATTTGGAAACGGTGTACTTGAACGAGCAGATGTCGCGGCTGCCTTACGTTCCGTTTATCAAAACTCCCTATTACGTATTTGTAGGGCGAAAGCCTGAGGCAAAAGCAACGTAAATTGTGCACCCGAAGACCCAAGTGTACAACGTCTAGGCGCTGAGTTTTTCCACGACTTCGGCTAGCCGTTCCGCGAACAGATCGACCTCGGCTTCGGTGTTGTAAAGATAGAAACTGGCCCTGAGGCTGGCTGGAATGTGGAACCGATCGTGCAAGGGCATGGCGCAATGATGGCCAGCACGCACGGCGATTCCCTTGCGGTCCAGCAAAATCGCGACGTCTTGCGCCGCCAATTTCGGAAAATGGAAGCTGATGATTCCGGATGGCGTTTCGGCATGAGTCAGCAAGAATTTCAGGCCGGGGATTTCGTGCAACAGTTTGCGGGCTCTCTGCGCGAGACGTTGTTCATGCATGACGACCTCTGGCAATCCGATCGCGGATAAGTAATCGATTGCGGCACCCAGACCAACCGCCTCGACGATCGGCGGTGTGCCTGCCTCAAACTTTGCGGGCAACTCGCCGGGCGTAAAACCATCCGTGGTGACTCGATTAATCATGCTGCCACCTCCGAGGAAAGGCGGCATCGCTTCCAGCAACTCTCGACGTCCATACAAGATCCCAACGCCGCTAGGCCCCAGCATCTTGTGGCCACTGAAGGCGGCGAAGTCCACGTCCAGCGATTTGAAGTTGGTTGGTTCATGTGGCACGGATTGCGCGGCATCGAGCATCGTCACGACACCGTAGGATTTGGCCGCTGCAACCATTTCCCGGATGGGCAAACCGTAGCCCAAAACGTTCGAGACGGCCGCAAAGCTGGCCAAACGAGTGCGTGGCGAAATCAAATCGATCCACGCCTGCAGATCAAACGAACCATCGTCACGCACGGGCGAAAAAATCACGCGTGCTCCCACTCGCTTCGCCGCTTGTTGCCAGGGAACGGTGTTGGAATGATGCTCCAAGACCGTCAGCAAAATTTCGTCTTCGGCGCGAAGGTTCGCTTCACACCAGGATCTGGCGACGACATTGATTGCGGCCGTTGTTCCGCTCGTAATGATGATTTCGCCGGTGTCTTCCACTCCGACAAATGTCGCGACCTTGCGCCTTGCCGCCTCAAATAGTTCCGTCGCACGCTCGCTCAATTCGTGAATTCCGCGGTGGACGTTGGCGTAGGAAGTGCGATAACAGGAATCCATCGCGGCTAACACCGAATTCGGATGCTGTGTTGATGCCGCATTGTCCAGGTATACCAACGGGTGCTTGCCGTGCACCAGCTCGTTCATGATTGGAAAGTCTTGGCGAATAGTGGCAACGTTCATGACAGTGGAAGACTTTCTGGGAGTCATCTACTCAATTCGACCGCTCGAACGACCAAGCAGCTCGGGTTCGTAGATTCTACTTCAACCTTACGGCAGCATCCCTTGATCGTAAAGGCCCGCGAAGACCACTGCGACGCAGTAACGCGATCCGTTTCGGCCTGCATTCGTGAAAACAAGCGTTGACCGAAAAATTTCAATCTAATTCTTGCTCTGCCAGTCAATTCCGGAGAGGCGGGCAAGTGCCAGTTGGAGGGCGTGAGTCCCGAGAGAACCTCCTCCTTGGGCCTGCAGCGCGACATACAATTGTTTCGCAAGAGCCAATCCGGGGAGCGACAGTCCCATTCGATTCGCTTCGTCGAGCGCGATCCCCATGTCTTTGACGAAGTGATCGACGAAAAACCCAGGGTCGAAATTTTGCTTGATGATTCGGGGACCCAAGTTCGTTAAAGACCAACTCCCTGCGGCACCACTCGATACCGATTGCATGGCGGTTTCCAAATTGAGTCCCGCGCGGTAAGCGTAGAGCAAAGATTCGCAGACCCCAATCATGTTGGTGGCGATCAAGATCTGGTTCATCATTTTCGTATGTTGACCGGCTCCGGCCGCACCTTGATGGACGACCGTTTTTCCAAGAGTATTCCAGATCGGCATTAGAGCTTCGAACGCCGAGCGGTCGCCGCCAACCATAATCGAGAGGGTCGCGTTTCGGGCACCAATATCGCCGCCAGAAACGGGAGCATCCAAAGCAACCACGTTATGCGTAAGGGCCTGTTTGGCGATCGATTGGGCGAGACCCGGGCTGCTAGTTGTCATGTCGACCAGAACGGCTCCAGGCTTTGCTCGCGTTAATGTACCCGTCGGGCCTAAATGAACCTCTGTGACGTCACTCGGATAACCGACCATCGAGATCACGACATCTGAGTCTTCGGCTGCTCCCGCCGGGGTATCGGCCCATGAAGCTCCACCCACCTCCAGTTCGGCAGCTTTTTTTCGCGTTCGCGAATAAACGGTGACCGAATATCCAGCGCGAAGTAAATGACCGCACATGCTTTGGCCCATCACTCCAGTCCCAATCCATCCGATTCTGGTTGCGTTTGGGTTGATTTCTTTTGTCATGAACAATTAAAAAATGCGAAGAGTTAAATTTTAGAAACTATTAAGAACATGCGAGCGATATTCTTGCATCTGCCGGCAATCAGAATTCTGGTCGATTCATGATCTCGGCGATGATGATCGCATGCCGAATAGTCTTGGGCGACCGAAGAATGTGCAGCAGTTCCGCGCCCGCGAGCTTGGCTGGAGATTGTCTCGCGGCTTCTTCTGCTCCCGGCGTGCCGTTCGGATCGAAAGCTTTATGGATGTGGGCCTCCATTCTCTCGTCGGACTGTTCGATGACATCGCCCAATTGTTCGACATGGCGGGCGATGTCGGAGGTGTTGAGATGCCGTTCGACATGTTTGGCAACGGATTCTGATCGAATGATCTCCACCTCTTCAGGAGCGACGACCATTTGGCTGCGCTGGGGCCGCGGAGGCTGGGACTGCGGTCGTGGAGGCTGGGGCTGGGGTCGCGGAGTCGGGTTGCTAATTGAAGGAGTCGGATGGGCAACAGGCGGTGGGGCGGATTGTTCCGCTTTCTTGTTGCGGCGATCAGCCGCCTTCCTCAAGAATTCTTCGATGTCGCGTGCCATGTCGATTCAAACTTCGGTGAAAGGAAAGAGGGGTTAAAAGCTGTCAGGAAACCACAATTTCGTTTCCTGGGTGCCTAGCCCCGTTAGTTGTTTTGTTGCGGCGATGGTGACGTCGTCGGTGCACTGATTTCAGCGATCGATTTTCGCATGCTCGTGTCCGCTTCGATATTCTTGAGTTTGTAGTAGTCAAGAATTCCGAGTCGACCGGAACGAAAACTTTCGGCGATGGCCTTCGGCACTTCCGCCTCGGCTTCGACGAGTTTGGCACGGCTCTCTTGGATCGACGCTTCTTTTTCTCGTTCTTGGGCGACTGCCATCGCACGGCGACCTTCAGCTTTAGCGCGAGCGACACGGGTGTCGGCTTCCGCTTGGTCGGCCTTCAGCCGCGCGCCAATGTTCTCGCCGACGTCAATATCGGCAATGTCGATCGATACGATCTCGAAAGCTGTTTGAGAATCGAGTCTTCGGGCGAGCACCGCTTTGGAAATCATATCCGGGTTGGCGAGTACGGCCTTATGGTCTTGCGCAGAACCGATGGCGCTGACAATCCCTTCGCCGACGCGGGCGATAATTGTTTCCTCGGTCGCACCACCGATCAGTTGTTGCAGGTTCGATCGCACCGTGACGCGTGCAGATACCTTGAGTTGAACGCCATCTTTTGCCACGGCATCGAGAGACTTACGGCCAGAACCACGTGGCGGGCAATCGATGACTTGAGGATAGACGCTGGTTTGCACGGCCTTGAGCACATCGCGACCAGCCAGGTCAATCGCAGTGGCCTCGCGAAAGCTCAGCCGAATCGTTTTGGCCTTGTGGGCTGCAATCAAGGAACGAACCACCAGTGGCACATTACCGCCAGCCATGTAGTGCGCCTCAAGGGCCTTGGTGGTCATTTCAGGCTCATTGAGACCAGCTTGAACGGCCATGATTTTGCACGGGACGATGACACTCGGCTTGACCTTGCGAAAGGTCATTCCAACCAGGTCATAAATCGAAACGCCAGCTCCAGTGAGGGCCGACTGAATCCACCATCGAAAGTAGGACATGAAGATGGCGGCTAGGACCAGTATGACGAACAGGCCGAACGCGAAGAGCGCTATAGTCACGATTTGGGTAGTCGTGAATTTCTCCAAAGGGTTTTGCGCGAGTAAACCAAAAGCATCAACCATCGTTCGCCCTTAAATAAGTCTCAGAATGATTCTCCTATTCTGCAAGACATTCGCGTTCGGTTCAATTGGCTGCACCGGTGAAATAAGCCTTAACCGGAAAATGGTCCCAACGATGTGAACTATTTTCGAGCCATTTGGTGGTTCAACGGGAGCCAAGCCCCTTTTTGATTACTGCTGGCGACCGATTGTTGGATAAAGTACATCCCATCGACGCCATCGTTGATGTTGGGGTAGATCGTGTTGACGCGATCGATTTTCTTTCCGGCTGCCAAGCCACAGATATCGTCGTAGGCCGCCCGATAGACATTGGCGAACGCTTCGAAAAACGCTTCGGGGTGGCCGCTCGGGAGGCGGCAGGCGGCTTTTCCGGACTCATTAAAATATTCAGAGTTCGGATCACGCGTATAAATTCGATGCGGTTTGCCGTTATTGCGTACGATCATTTCGTTCGGGTTTTCTTGGCGCCAAACCAATGATCCTTTGGTGCCATCGACCTCGATGTACAAATCATTTTCGCGACCATGACTAATTTGAGACGCGGTGACGGTTCCCAATCCACCGTTTTGCCATTTGATAAAAGCCGCGCCGTAGTCATCGAGTTTTCGGCCCGTTTCAAAGGTTCGCAACTGGCAGCTGATTTCGGCGGGGAGCAAACCCGTCATGTATCGCGTCAAGTTATAAGCGTGTGTGGCAATGTCGCCGAAACATCCGGCGGCACCGCTTCGTGCGGGATCGGTTCGCCAGGCCGCTTGTTTTTGATCGGACGCTTCCAATCGCGTTCGCAACCAGCCTTGAATGTAGAACGCACGGGTAGCCTGAATCTCACCCAACTCACCGGATTGGATCATTTCGCGTGCCTGACGGACCAACGGGTAACCGGTGTAGTTATGGGTCACCGCAAAAACAATGGGTGATTCGCCAACCGCCCGGGCCAGCGTTTCGGCCTGCTGCAAGTCAAACGTCATCGGCTTGTCGCAAACCACGTGGATGCCGGCCTTCACGGCCGCGAGAGCGATCTCAAAGTGCGTGTGATTCGGCGTTGCAATGCTAACAAAGTCGATCCGATCCGTTGCTGGCCGTTTGGCTTCAGAAGCAATCAATTCTGCGTAGGATCCGTAGGCCCGATCGGCGGCGATATCGTAGTCAGCCGCTGAGGCCTTGGCCCGTGCAGGATCCGAGGACAAAGCACCGGCGACAAGTTCTGCCCGGTTATCCAAACACGCCGCGATGGAATGGACGCGACCAATAAAAGAGCCTTGGCCACCGCCGACCAAAGCCATGCGCAACTTTCGATTGAGTGGTTCGTTAATTCCCATGAAAATATTCTTTTGCAAGAGTAAAATTTTTGTTAGTAAACTCTCACCGTTTTACCAGACTTTTTTTCAAGTCGGGAGAGTGGCGCGAGACACAATTAAACAAAAAAAGGCCCGCGAAAGCAGGCCAGTAAAAGTCGGTAGTAAACGGAAAACGGTTAGCCTGGAAGAGTCAATTGTTTCAGGGCGTCCAGCAGATTCACCATCTGATCTCGAGACAGCTCAGACCATTCTGCAGTCTTGTGTCGAATGATGCACAACTTGAATTCTTCCGCGGCCTCGCTGACGTCGTCCGGCAGATTTTCAAAAGCGGCAAACAGACGAACGGCAGGAGAATTTGCTTCATTGGTCACGGACACTCGGTCATCGTCGGAGTCGAATGGCGCTTCGTCGTCGCCAAAGTCAGGTCGTTCGTCACGAGGGCCTGGCACGTACTCGTCGTATTCCTTTTCCTTCTTGCGCAGTTCCTGATTTTCGGCAACCGACAACGAAGACAATTCTTCTTGAATTTCGGAGTCGACAATTTCGCCGGGCTTCGGTTTAGATTTCGGATCGCCACCCAAAGATTCCCATCGTTGCATCCGCATTTGCGAAACGGACCAACGATTTTGTACAGCACCTTCCAGCCACATTTCGCTATCGTCCCATTCCAAAGCGGCGTAGAAATGACTCCAGTAAATGCCTTTGTAGGACGGATAAACTTCGCCAAACCGTTCATAGGTTCGCCGCAGACGACCAACGTGCTGAGGGGAGACTCCTCCCACAATTCGACTCCACGATTCGTCGGAGTAATGCAGGGGCGATAGGTCTTGCATCGCCAACTCTCCGCGCCAGGCGACAATGATTTGCCCCTTCTCCCAATTCGTGGTGGAGATCAGCGTTTGCCATTGTCCGATGAATTTGACCGATTGCTTGATCGTGTCTTCTATTTCGACGGTCTCGGGAGTTTCCACCGCGTTGTCGACTTCGATTGAAATATCTTCGGGAAGGTTATTTGTTTTTTTCTTTGGACTCATGCTTGAATCAATTGCCTTTTTCTTGCGTTGAAATCAATCGCGTCACGCGACTGCTGGGGTCGCTAAACTTACCGCGTTTTGGCGAATTGAGAAGTGGCTTTTCGGCGGCGGCGAATATTTGGCAAAGGATTACGTTTGCGCTGAAAATCGCGTTGTTGTGCCAAGTGGAAAACCTGTTGGCCGTTTCTTATTTTGGCAAATTGATCAGGTTGTAGCGGTATTCGAAGACGATATCTGCCGAGACTATTTTTTTTCTGCGGGCAGAATCGCAGGATCGGCGGAAGGAGTTTTCGATTTTGATTGAATCACAATTCGAACTCGGCGAATTTCTGCAGGTTGATTTTCGGCTTCATCAGCCGCCTTTTTCCCGGGCTTAAGCGCCGCTGCTGGTTCACCCTTTCCGCCTCCGCCTAAGCCAAGGGATGGGGCTTCTTGGCTAGCCATTTCATCACGTTTTTCAATCGATTGCTGCCTGGCGCGAAAATCTTCCGCCAGCGAGGAATTTGGAGCTTCATCCGCAGAACCGCCCGCTCCGCCAACGCCAATCTTAGGCGTTTGAGGAATTTCCTTCATCTCAAATTTTTCAACGGATCGCAAACGATCATCGGTGGCCATTTGCCGACGGATAAACCTTACGTCGAGAGAGGATGTGATGCCGCGTCCGCCTTCGGGACCAACCGTTAGAATCTTGTCTTTGGCAGCCGGTTCCTTTGCTTTATCCAATCCCTCGGAAGGATTCCCGTCAGCATAATTTGCAGAACGTGGAATCGACGGATCACCGAAATTAGGGGCTTGATCTTTGACAGATTCGGCGTTTTTATTTAAGGCCATTGACTCGGCTTGACTAAGCAATTTAATCGTCTGAGACTGCGCCAATTGTTGACGGAAATCCTCCACGGCTTCTGCCGTTCCGGAGATCTCAAAGATGTCGGCGAAATTCCTGCCTGCCGCTGTATCGGAGTCTTGATTTTCCTTCGGTGACGACAAGCCGAGCTTGCCGAGAGTCTGAAGAACTTTTTCACGTTCGGTTGGTGACTCTGGAAT
>JBEBGH010000011.1:0-34312 GCA_040081565.1 Pirellulaceae bacterium | reverse complement strand
GTTCACAACGACGACATCACTCAGTACGTCATCCTCGCGCAACTTCAAGGCGATAATGCCGCCGTTTCGAGGACGTCCATAGGCGCGAATTGGTGTTTTCTTCACGAGACCCTTGCGGGTGGCCATGACCAGGTATTGATCTTCGGAGGAGAAGTCGCGAATCGCCAGACATTCGGCGACTTGTTCGCCTTCCTCCATTTGGATCAAGTTGATCAACGCGCGGCCGCGAGATTCCCGAGCCAACTGAGGGAGCATGTGGACTTTTCGCCAATGCACTCGACCTTTGGTTGTAAAGAACAAAAGGTAATCGTGGGTGCTCGCCGCGAACACGTGTTCAATGGGATCTTCTTCTTCGCTCTTGGCGCCTTTGATCCCCTTTCCACCGCGACGTTGAGCCCGGTACGTGCTGACTGGCGTTCGTTTGATGTATCCGCGATGGCTGATCGAGACGACCATGTTCTCTTCTTCAATCAGGTCCTCGTCGACGACTTCATTGATTTCCTCGGCGCTGATTACCGTGCGGCGTTCGTCCGCGTACTTGTTGCGAATTTCTTCCAGTTCATTCTTGATGATTGCAAGGATGTTTTTGTCGTCCGACAAAATTCGCAAGTATTCCTTGATTTCTTCGAGCAGGCCGGCGTGTTGTTCGGCGAGCCGTTCTTGTTCGAGATTGACCAACTGACCCAACGTCATTTTCAAAATTGCGTCGGCTTGGACGGGCGTCAAATGGTAGACGTCGGACGTTCCTCGCTCCTGTTGGAACAGCTGGAAGCCTTCGTTGCCTAAGGCCCGTTCGAGCATTGAGGCAGGACATTCGATATCAAGCAACCCCTGTTTCGCCTCGACCTGGGTCTTCGATTGACGAATGACTTTGATGATGTGATCGATGTCAGCCAGCGCCAACATCAAACCCTCGATCGTGTGTTTTTGTTTGCGGGCCCGAGCCAACAAGAATTGCGTCCGGCGACGGATCACCGTCACACGGTGCCGGATGAATTCCTCCAGCATCTGCTTGATGGTCAGTTCGCGAGGTTTCCCATCGACGAGTGCGAGGAAAATCATCGAGAACGATGTTTGTAGCGGCGAGAATTGGTACAGCTGATTCAAAATTACATTCGGATCAGCATCGCTTCGCAAGTCGATCAGCAGTTTGACCGGTTCCTTCAAGTCGCTCAAATCGCGAATGCCGGTAATCCCCTTGATCTTGTCGGTTTTGACGAGGTTGGCGATTTTCTCGACGACCGTATCGCGAACTTGTTGGTACGGAATTTCCGAGACGACAATACGACTTCGGCCTTTTTTGCCTTCTTCAATCTCACATTGGGCGCGGACGACAATGGTGCTGCGACCCGTCAGGTAGGCACGGCGAATCCCCGACCGACCGCAAATGATTCCGCCCGTCGGAAAGTCTGGCCCCGGCAACACATCCATGATTTCGTCGATTGACACATCTGGATCTTCAATGACCTTGACCAGTGCATCACAGACTTCGCCCAAGTTATGTGGCGGAATGGACGTGGCCATACTGACGGCGATGCCGCTGGCCCCGTTGACCAGCAGGTTCGGGAAGCGGCTCGGCAAAACAGTCGGCTCAGTTCGGCGCTCGTCGTAGGTTGGAATATAATCGACGGTGTCGAGTTTCAAATCCTCGAGCAACATGGCCGCAAAGGGACTTAGACGGGCTTCCGTGTACCGCATCGCGGCAGGCGGCAGGCCGGCGATCGATCCGAAGTTACCTTGTTTGTCGATCAGCACGCAGCGCATGTTCCATTCTTGCGCCATACGCACCAGCGTCGGATAAACAATACTCTCGCCGTGCGGGTGGTAGTTACCGCTGGTATCGCCCGAAATCTTGGCACACTTCACGCGAGCAGACCCTGGCGTGAGATTGAGATCGTTCATCGCGACCAAGATTCGTCGCTGCGAAGGCTTCAGTCCGTCGCGCACATCCGGCAACGCACGAGACACGATCACGCTCATGGCGTAAACGAGGTAACTATTTTTTAGTTCGTCCTCGATCGGCATATCGAGAAATACTTCATTGCTGTTCGTGCCGTCGTCGTTGCCGTTGCCGTTTTTATTTCCGGAATTCGAGTCAGTTGACAAAGTAGTTTCCTTGCGGGCCGAAGCCAATGAACACAGAAGTTTTGGTCGAGAAAGCGAAAATCAAATTCACAACCTTCGATCGCCGTCGACCACGAAACTGAGAAAAAACGAACCCTTGAACCGTCCGTTTTGGATCTAAAATCCCGTGAAGTTTCGCCAAGTTTTGGCTGGGTATTCAACCCCTTTTCGACACAGCAAATCTTACCCGAAATCCCCCTTTACCACAATTGGCAGATCGGTCAAATCAGTAATCGTAAACCCATGCAGCACAGGCAGTTATGGCAGCGAAGGATTGGCCGAAGTCGGCCATTTTTTGTGTTTGATAAAACCCGGATTTTTTGGAAAGAAACTCTCCCAAAATTCAACATTTTTACACGTCAAGAAAGGCTTCGTGCGCGACATACAACGAAGCGATTCTCAAAATATTGTGAGCCGGCCAATCGCTCGTTGTACAATCAGTTTCCGATTCTTTTCTTCGAACCGTCAAGTGGATTCATGAGCCGCGGCCACCAACACGATCTCAATTCGGTTCAAGAGCGATCCTTCGAATTGCACGTTGGCAATTTGGCCGAACCAGTCAGAGGGAATTCGTTGCGACACGTGCCGCTCGATTTGTCATCGACTACATCTCATATTGATCGCCTCGTTGACGATCCGAAAGAGACAGCTTCACACAGCATCGTGATTCAGGGCCGTGAGTTCAAACTCGTAGGGAACTCGCTACTGTGCAAGTGTCCTGACTGTGCGGCCCCGATGACTGTCAGGCTTTGGCTGGGCTTGGGAGACTGCTGGCGTTGTAGCTGTTCTATATCGCTGAACGATGAAACACTCGAAACACTGCAGGCTCTGGTTGGGCAGAAATTCGTCAGCGTTGGTCCGCAACCGGAAAGGCCACTGGGAAATTTAGACGGCGTTGAAATTCCCAAGCCGCGCCGCCAGCCGTCCTTTGATTTTCTCGAAGCCGCGGCGCCCTCAGCTGATTCGCGTCTCTCTGAGCTGGAGCGTTTGACACGTCCGGTTACGGCTACTCAAATGCTGGCCAACTTTTTAAGTTCGCTGCCGGCTTGGTTCATCAGCTTCCTGTTGCATCTGTTTCTGATTCTGGTGATGGCCTTGTTTGTCTACCGGCACGAAGCCCAAGATTCAATTTCGCTGGTGATGTCGACATTTCTTGATCGTTCGCGGACCGAAGGCGGCACGATTACTCTGGAGAACATGAATCGACAACTTGCGGATGACCTGTTGCCGGAAGGGAATGACGAGGGTGATTCGCTGGAAGAAACAGCGCTCGACGTCGCGCGACGTGAGGCGCAATCGCTGACGGTTGATCCTGAACCGACGTCCAATTTGCCTGAGCTTGAGGGGGTAAAGAAAAAGCTCGCCGGGAATAGTTCGTCGCCTGCAACGTTTGCGGCGCGCGACCCGCGCCTTCGTCAGGAAATTGTCGAGAAAGAAGGTGGCACGACGCTGTCGGAGGCCGCTGTCTCACGCGGATTGCGGTGGCTGGCTTCCGTCCAAAACGAAGATGGCAGTTGGAGTCTGGCGAATTACAACGATCATAAGAAGCCACGCAATCGAGGCGATTCGGCGGCTACCAGTCTCGCGCTCTTGCCCTTTCTCGGCGCGGGGCAAACCCACGAATTTGGAATCTACAAATCGACGGTCACTCGCGGTCTGGCATGGTTGATGAAAAATCAGAAGGCCAACGGCGATCTCCGCGCTAACTTTCCAGGTCAGGCAGGAATGTACGCTCACGGCCAAGCGACGATTTGCCTGTGCGAGGCTTATGCGCTCACGGGCGACGAAAGATTTCGCGAGCCTTCACAAAAGGCCATCCGCTTCATCGAAAATGCGCAGCACCAAGCCGGCGGTTGGAGATATGAGCCGAAACAACCGGGAGACACCAGCGTTTTTGGTTGGCAATTAATGGCTTTACAAAGTGCTCGCGCAGCGAATCTCGGTGTAACGATCAACAAAGACACGCTACGGCTTGCGGATTATTACCTCGATACGGTCTCGCTCTCCAACCGAGTCCCCAACGGTGCCTTGTACCGGTACCAACCCAACGAGGGGGAGTTCACGGCGGCAATGACGGCTGAGGGAATCTTGTGCCGAATGTATTTGGGTTGGAAACGTGATGATCCGCGGATGATGTATGCCATCAAGTGGTTGTTGCGGAATCACTTGCCCAGCGAAAGCGACGCGAACATCTACTATTGGTATTACGGCACTCAAGCATTACATCATTACGGTGGTGCCGAATGGGAACGATGGAACAATGCGACACGCGATCTGGTAATCAGCATGCAACAAACCAAAGGACGCCACCCCGGCAGTTGGAACCCTGACGATTTTGAATGGGGACAACAAGGCGAACGAATTTTTGTTACGTCGATGGCAATCTGCATCCTCGAGGTCTACTATCGCCATTTGCCGTTGTTTAAGCCGATTGATTTGGGGTCTCGATGACGAATTCAACTCGTTCATTCGCTTGGCAACTCAGTCGCACTCGGCTTGAGTTTGCCGCGGTCCCCGCGCTGATGGCGATCGTAAACGTTACCCCCGACAGCTTTTCCGACGGTGGCAACTGGCTGGATGCTGGCCGAGCAATCGAACACGGATTGAAACTCGTTGACCAAGGAGCGGCGATCCTCGACATTGGTGGCGAAAGTACACGCCCCTACAGCCAGTCAGTTTCGCCGGACGAACAGATCCGCCGAGTGATTCCGGTGATCAAGGGATTGGCAAGTCAAACCGCGGTACCCTTGTCCATTGACACGTCATCCGCGGAAGTCGCCCGCGCTGCCATCGATGCCGGGGCCCAGATCATCAATGACGTTACGGGGTTAACGGGTGATCAGCACATGATGAGTGTGGCGAGAGATTCTCGATGTGGTGTGTGCGCGATGCACATGCAGGGAACACCGCAGACCATGCAGGACAATCCGCAATACAAAAACTGCGTGACGGAAATTCACGACTATCTGCAACGGCGTCGAGATGATTTATTGTCTGCGGGGATTGATCGGCAAAGAATCTGTCTCGATCCGGGAATCGGATTTGGCAAGACGCACGAACATAATTGGGAGTTGATTCGCCAAGCAGACCGGTTTCTCGATTTGGGCGTGCCGGTCCTGATCGGTCACTCCCGCAAAGGATTCATCGGCAAAATGTCGGGTGAACGAAGCACCGACCGGGACGCGGGAACACTTGGTATCAGCCTGTTTCTCGCAGCACGCGGCATCCAACTATTGCGAGTTCACGAAGTCCAAAACACGATTGCGGCGCTGACGACCTTCATGGCTTGTACCAAACCATGACCCATGCGTTTTCGCGGCCAGCCTATTTGCGGGTAACGACAGGTTTGGTTCGTTTGGGAAAAAGCACGCGGCAGATTTCGCAAACGGTGCCGTTGCAAGTCCTGGCGGTACAATGTTTTCGTCCGTAATAGATGATTTGCAAATGTAGCCGGCTCCAAGATTCACGGGGGAACAAGGCCTTTAGATCGGCTTCAGTTTCCCGGACATTCCGGCCACTGGTCAGTTCCCAACGTTGGGCGAGTCGGTGGATATGAGTATCGATGGGAAATGCAGGAACACCGAAGGCCTGTGCCATGACGACACTGGCGGTCTTGTGCCCAACACCCGGGAGTTGCTCGAGGTCTTCAAAGTTGTCCGGAACTCGTCCGTTAAATTTCTCCAAAAGAATCCGGGACAATTCCGAAATCGCTTTGGACTTTTGAGGACTCAACCCACAGGGTTTGATAATCTCGCGGATTTTTTCGACCGAAAGCTTGGCCATTTTCGCCGGTGTCGGACCAAGCGCAAACAGTTGTGGAGTCACCTGGTTCACCCGCACATCGGTGCATTGAGCACTGAGCAACACGGCGATCAACATCGTAAATGGATCGACATGATCCAGCGGAATCGGCGGAGCGGGGTAAAGTTCTTCCAGCCGCCGTCGAACAAAATCGGCCCGCTGTTGTCGAGCCGACGCCTTCGAGCCTCTTTTAGAAAGCGCCAGACCTTTGCCGGAGGTTGAACCCTTTGACGCCACTCGGTTAGTTGTAAACCGGCGCTTGGCCGTCTTTTTTCTCGGGGGCAGCTTCTTTTTTGTCGGCATCTTTCTTTTCGTCGGTCATTGGGGGATCGGATTCGGAGCTTTTGCCCTCGTCTGGTTTGGGAGCCTCGTCTTTTTTGGCTTCTTTATCCATCAGCTTTTTTGGTTCATAGCCATGACCGCGATCACGAATCACTTCAATTGAGGTGATCTTGTCAGCTTCGACATTAGGAATCTGTTGCTCACCACGTCCCAACACCTCATGAGTTCTCGTCAGGCGTCCCAACACCTCATGTCCGGAAACAACCCGACCGAAGACCGTGTGTTTTCCATCCAACGCCTGAACATTTATTCCCCGGCTGAAAGTGATGAAAAATTGCGAGCCACCCGAGTCTGGAAGAGGCGTTTTGGCCATGCTCAAGACGCCAGTAAAGTGACGCCGAAACTCCAGAACACGGCATTCGTCCTCGATCGTGTAGCCTGGTCCGTCGCTGCCATCCCCCTTTGGAGAACCCGTTTGCGCCATGAACCCTTCGATCACTCGATGAAACTTCAGGTTATTGTAGAAACCCGATTTCGCCAAACTGATGTGGTTGGCAACTGTGTTGGGCGCCTCGTTTTCATATAGCTCGACAACAATTTCTCCGCGATTGGTCAATATTTTCACGCGAGGCAAGTCACCTTTTTCGGCTTCGCGATGTCGGATGATGATCTCCTCGAAAATTTCTTTTCCAGCAATCGTCAGGTAAGAGATTTTTGAGGCAACCTCCCAATTTCGCGGGTCGACTTTCTTGGCGATCAAGCGGTCGGCTGCTTTCAGAACAATATCATCACGGCCATTGCCGGCATCATTGACCAGAATTCCCATCAAGGTATTAACAACTGTCGGCACGGGCCCGTCTGCTTCTATTTTGGCGATCGCTGATTCACGGAGTTTCTCCAAGATCTCTTCTGATTTCTTGACCAAGTCGGCAAATTCGCGCCGCAAGTTGTCGCGCAGCACGATTTCGTCAGTTTTATCGAATTCCGCTTGCTTGTCTTTCAATAGAGCGTCAACCGTTTTCCAGTCGTCGAGTAATTGTTCGTAGGATTTAGGGGCAACGACCTGTGCATTTGCATCAGCTTTCTGGTCGGCGGCATTTTCGGTTGGCGGAGCTGTTTTTTCCTGTGCGAATACCATCGCGGCATCGCCCCCCAACATCGCAATTCCGAGCAGCACAGCAACCACGGCAGTCGCGCGGTTTTTAAGTTTGTTGATCCAATTCATTACCAGATAGCTCCTATTTCTTTTTATCCACAAGTTTGCTTGGGGGATTTTTATTTGTCGTCGATGAATCGTCAGTCGATTTGATTTCAATCTTTTCCAAAACTTCGTAGGGATGGCTGCGTTTTTGGAGCACGTTCGTCGAGACGATTCGCACGGGCTCACGTCCAGCCTTCATGGAGGGATTGAAGTTGGGAATTTTAAAGACTATCTCGATCCCATCAATGACACGCCCAAACACGGTGAATTTACCGTCTCGTTCGGGAGTTGGCTGACTCGAGATGGCAAACTGAGACGAGCCTTCTCCGGGGCGATCGTGAATCAAGCTGAGTGTTCCGATCCCATGCTTCCGAGCGTCGTCCCGACTGAACTCATCGGGGATGAAGTAGCCCGCGTTTCCTTTTCCATCTCCCGTTGGGCAGCCGGACATAGCCACCTGACCCGATGCGACAAAGAAAAACGGTTGGTTTTTGAAAAATCCAGATTCGCACAACGAGACGAAGTTATTGACTGCGTGAGGCGCCTGTTCTTCATACAACTCGACCGTGAACTTCCCGATCGAGGTTTCAATTTCGACAACGGGCAGGTTTGCGTCTTTCGCCAAGTACCCTTGCTCGATTTCCCAAGCTTGTTTCGCCTTGGCCAGATTTTCCCGGTAGGCCTCGCTGAGTTTGGCCCCCCCCTCCTCCATGGCCTGCAGGTACTTATCGCAAAGGTCAAATTCGAGACAAGAGTAAGCAGCTTGGCAGCCAATCATCATGATTTGCGGATTGCGCGATCCGGACGCGTAAATTTTTTCGACCAGATCGAGAGCTCTCCGCGGATTGAAGTTTCCGCCTATTTGATCCCCGCCCATAAAAACCCGGAGTCGGCGATTCATTTCCTGAGCCAATTCGCGATTAGAATCGGGTGAGGCGCAATAGGCATCGATCACCAATTCGCTTAATTGACTTTCCCAGGCCGCCACGTTTTTTTTGATTTCACCGATTTCAGCCAGCACCTGCTTCTGCAAATCCGTTTTGGCCGTCGGTGTCTTAACCAGCAGTTGAGTAATTTTCGACTTGCTTTCGGCAATTTGCTTTTTAAGCGCCAGATACTTTTCCAATGCGGATTTGTCGTCAACTTGAGTCGATGCGGATTTATCGTCGATCTGAGTCGGCGCGTCCGTTGTCGCTGGAGGGGTTGAATCGTTCTGACATCCGAGAGAACAATTGGCCAAAAGCAAAAATAATCCTGCGCACAGGATCGAATGCAACAAATGGAATGGTGATTTCATGGGAGACTACTTGTCGTTCGTTTTGTTATCAGAGGGTTGAGCTGGCGGAACGGCTTTGGCATCCAAGCCGGGGAGCGGCTTGGATTGACTGAAAATCTTGGGCCGATATTCGTGGGGCCGCTTCCGCAGGACCTTGGCGAGTAGAATTTTGTCCATCACAACGTTTTTGATCGGTTCTTCCACACCGTCACTGTTTTTCTTGGCCGTGCGATTAAGGCAATCGACCACATCGAATCCCTCGATCACTCGTCCGAAGGTTGTGTAACGCTGATTCAAGCCGAGCAATGGGCAAAAGGTGATGTAAAACTCAGCTGCGGCGGTATTTGCCTGATCTGTACGCGCCATGGCTAATGTATAGGCGAAATGCGGCCGATCGTTGGGACTGCCGTGCTCGTCAAAAATGTTGTAATGAGGTTGGCCTGTTGTGTCTTCGGCGCCTTGGGCGACGAATCCGCTGATCACCCGGTGGAAGGGCAGTTCGCGATTGTAATACCCGGTCTCGACCAGGAAGATGAAATTGCCCACGGTATTCGGGGCTTCGTTCTCATACAGCTCAACCACGAAGTCACCTTTCGTGGTTCGGATCAGGACGCGCGGCAAGTCATTTGCTTTCGCCTCGGCATCGCGCTTTTCCTGTTCCTTGGCAAACATGTTCCGCAATTCATTCAAATCACTGTCATAAAGGTAGCGGATATTTTCCGGAAGGCCGGAAATTAACGAACCCAACTCCACGCGAAATTTGTCGGCATCGTCAAACCGATTGGTGACCATCGCCGACCCGCCCCATAACAGCAGGATGTCATCATCGTCAGGAGTAAACTGGAGCAACTTTTTGGAAAGGTGGTAACAGCGTTCCATCCGCTCTTGTATGAACAGATCCTGAGCAATCGATTTGACCATCCGCAACAAAGTCTTATCCGGCTTGTCGACAACGTCCAGCTTCTCGATGAGCTTGACTTCGATCTCCATTTTCTTCCGCAAGGCATTGTCGAAGGCGGTTTCGTATTTTTGTCGGTTCACGACACTTTCGGCGCGGTCTTGTCCGAGATAGTCGATTCGATGTTGAGCGGCGATCTTCAAAAGCTCTCGCCATTCTTGAAACAGCTTATCGATCTCCGCTTGCAATGTAGCCGCGTCCGTCTGTGGTGGTTGAGCCGATGCCGTGGAAGAAAAAAATCCCAGACCCAAGGATGCGGCGACGACCCAAGCGGCAAAGCGAATCGCGAAATTCGCGACGAATCGAGAGGTCCAGGTGGTTTTGCAGAGATAATTGGCCATCGTCAGTTCATTTCGCCAGCAGGCAAATAGGGGGCTGCGTTTGTGTGTTCCATTTCCAACATGTATGATACCCGAAAGGTACCTTGTGGGGGACAGCGGAAACACGGTTTTGACGTTGTGCACAGCCTGTATTTTCTTCATGCCTTCCACCCATTCATTAAACTCATGACAGTTTCACCAAACGATCGCAACACGCACTTCGGCTCCAGCTCGGGAATGTCCACCAGCAAGCTGAGAATTGTGGGCGGAACTTTCCGGGGTCGGCAAATCGAATATTCCGGCGACCTCCGTACGCGGCCAATGAAGGACAGTATTCGCGAGTCGCTGTTCAATTTGATCGGTGCATTCTTACCTGGTCGCTGTGTCTTCGATCTGTTTGCCGGGACCGGTGCTGTGGGGATTGAGGCCCTTAGTCGCGGCGCGAGCCAAGCTATCTTCGTCGAGCGGCATTTTCCAACTGCTAAAATCATCCGGCAGAATCTGGCATCGCTAGCGGATAATTTGCCAGCCATCGTTGATACGTCGGATACATTCTTCTGGGTTCGGCAGTTTTTCAAGAAACAGGATAAATGGCCGACCGAGCCTTGGGTGGTCTTTTGTTGCCCACCCTACGGGCTTTATCGCCAACGGACCAAGGATGTGATGGGAATCCTCGCCCAATTCATCGAATTGGCCCCCGCCGGCAGCGTCGTGGTGGCTGAAACTCCAAACGATTTTGATACCAGCCTATTGCCCAATGCCGACAACTGGCGAAATCGCGAATACTCGCCGGCTCTGTTATGCGTCTGGCGGCCCCCCTCCTACGAAAATTGGCCAAATGCGGAAAAAACTGGTCAATAATTGTGGGGGCAAGTAGAATTCGAAGACGTGTCCGGCTTCGTGGGTGGTCCCGCTCAATTTGCCGACTTCAAACCGTGAATCGAAACGAGTTCCGCATATGTTGAACAACGCTAACGACGGCGATTTTCTGAATAGCGAAGAACTTCAGCCAACTTCGAATTCGCCGAGTCCAAGTTCGCCATCCGATCCACCCGTCGAATCCTTAGTTCGCGCGGAACGCGGCCCCAGTTTGTCCGGTCAAGTTTTTTGGATCTTCTGCTGCGGTGCCTTCGTTATCGGACTTTGGCAACTCGGCCCGATCGTTGCCGAGCGGTACCAATACTCCGTCAGTCGAGGCAAAGCCATGGCGGAATACGAGGTCGCCAAGTTGGCTCTCCGAGAAACACCCTTGACCAGCGTTTCATTCGCCTACCAGATGGTCGCACAGAAAATCAAACCGAGCGTCGTGAGTGTGGATTGCAAAAAACCGGACGGACATGGCCAAGGCTCGGGAGTCATCATCTCCGAAGATGGTTACATCGTGACTAACCGCCACGTGATCGAGGACTCCAGCTTTATCCGTGTCACCCTGCATGACCGGCACGAATACGAGGCCAAATTAGTTGGCGAAGATGACGAGACGGATCTGGCTGTGCTGAAAATCAACGCGCAAGGCTTGATTCCCGCCGAATGGGGAAACAGTCAAGAACTCGCCGTGGGCTCAATCGTGTGGGCCATTGGTAGCCCATTTGGCTTCACCCAAACCGTTACGTCGGGAATTGTCAGCGGCAAGAATCGTTTGACGTTTGATGAAAAAACAAGATCGTTCAGAACTTTCCAAGAACTCATTCAAACCGATGCCGCCGTAAATCCTGGCAATAGCGGCGGTCCCCTAGTGGATGCCAATGGCCGGGTCATCGGGATCAACACCTCGATTCTGGGTGAGTCCTACATGGGCATCAGCTTCGCCGTACCAAGTGCAGTCGCCGAATTCGTTAGCGGTCAAATCCGAAAAAATGGTCAAGTCCAACGGGGCTTTTTGGGATTTATTCCTGCAATAATCCGACAAGAAAAAGTTTCTGCTTTGAAATTGAATGATCTCAACGGAGCCTTGGTAAACAGAGTGACACCGAATTCACCGGCAGAACGCGCGGGCCTACAAGTGAACGATGTCATTCGTTCGTGGAACGGCGAACCGGTTCACGACTACAACCAAGTGTACAACCTGATCGGTGTGACTCCTCCCGATAAAAACGTCCGCATGGAAATCCTAAGAGATGGCCAGCCCCTAACTCTGGAAGTCACCGTAACCGCTCGCCCACAAGATTTGCGAAGTCGATAGTCCCATCGCGAGAAGCTCGATGATTCGTCGCCGCTAAAACTCGTGACGCGGCACTAGGCCTAACTCATCGAGTTGCGTAAACCATCGTCAATCGCGGCGAGAAAGTCCTGCGTGGTCAGATAGTGCTCAGGCTTGACGTTTTCGCCATGAATACAAGCCGCAAGGTCCTTGGTCATTTTGCCTGACTCAACGGTTTGCACGCAAACATTCTCCAGCGTCTCGCAGAACTTAAGCAATGCCGCATTGTTGTCGAGCCGCGCCCGATGGGCCAAACCACGTGTCCAGGCGAAGATCGAGGCAATGGGGTTTGTCGAAGTCGGTTTGCCTTGTTGGTGCATTCGATAGTGGCGAGTCACGGTCCCGTGGGCAGCTTCAGCCTCCATCGTTTTTCCGTCTGGGGTCACGAGCACCGAGGTCATCAACCCGAGTGAACCGAACCCTTGAGCGACCGTGTCGGATTGGACGTCGCCATCGTAGTTCTTGCAGGCCCACACGAATCCGCCTTCCCACTTGAGGCATGCGGCGACCATGTCATCGATCAAGCGATGTTCGTAAGTCAACTTCTCGCCATCAAACTTGGCTTTGAATTCTGACTGGAAAGTCTCTTCGAAGATGTCCTTAAAGCGGCCGTCGTACTTTTTCAAAATCGTGTTCTTGGTCGAAAGATACAGCGGCCATTTCTTCTGGAGCGCCATATTGAAGCAAGAGCGGGCAAAGCCCCGAATGGACTCATCGGTGTTATACATCGCCATGGCAATGCCGCCACCCTTGAAGTTGAACACCTCGTGCGAAATCTTCTCGCCGTTTTCCCCATCAAAGGAAATCGTCAACTTGCCCTTGCCCGGCACAACAAAGTCCGTGGCCCGATATTGATCGCCAAACGCATGGCGACCGATGCAAATGGGCTTCGTCCAGTGCGGAACCAACCGCGGAATATTACGGATGATGATTGGCTCGCGGAATACGGTCCCGTCCAAAATGTTGCGGATCGTGCCGTTGGGCGACTTCCACATCTGCTTTAGGCTAAATTCCTTGACGCGCGCTTCGTCGGGAGTGATCGTCGCGCATTTGATGCCGACATTGTATTTCTTGATCGCTTCCGCACAGTCGATCGTGACCTGGTCGTTCGTCTGGTCGCGATACTCGATGCCCAAGTCGAAATACTTAATGTCCAGTTCGAGATAGGGCAGGATCAGTTTTTCCTTGATGAAGGCCCAGATGATGCGGGTCATTTCATCGCCATCGAGTTCGACTACGGGATTGGCAACTTTGATTTTTTGCATGAAAGTGGCTCGTTTTGCGTGCGAAAGTTGTTTTTCGAAAGGCCCTAATTTAGCGAATCACCGCCGCTTTGGCGAGTTGGTACCAGCCGCCAGTGGCTGTAACAAATCTGACCAATGACAAATTGATGCTTGGCGCAAAGCCTCTTGTTTTCGATGATGAAGAAATGAGCACGATATCTCCTGCCGCATCCGAGACGCAATTGGCCCCGCCAATTCAAATCGGACCCTTGGTCATTGACCCACCAATTTTCCAAGCACCGATGGCTGGTTTTACAAACTATGCCTTCCGCCAAGTCGTGCGCGAGTACGGTGGCGTCGGTCTGCAAGCGACGGAGATGGTCAATGCGCGCGGTTTCGTGTGGATGAACGAACGCGCTGAAAACCCGGATCGACTTTGGGGCGTTCCCGAAGAGGCCCGACCTCTGGCCGTGCAAATCTGGGACAACGATCCGGATACGATGGCTCGCGTGGGCCAACGCCTGGTGGAGGAGTATCGGGTTTCGGTCGTCGACATCAATTTTGGCTGTCCTGTCCGACAAGTGACGGAAAAAGCTCACAGTGGCTCCTACCTCCTCAGTTATCCCGAACGGATGGGGCAAATCATTGAGCGCGTCGTTGCCGCTTGTGCTCCCACTCCGGTGACTGCCAAGATTCGACTTGGGTGTACACGAGATCGAATCAATGCCATCGACATCGCACAAGTAGTGGAAGGTGCCGGAGCCTCGGCGCTGACGGTGCACGGGCGAACGGCATCCGACATGTTTCGCGGCGAGGCTGACTGGGACCGGATCTCGGCCATTAAGCCATATCTGAAGAAAATTCCCTTGATCGGCAACGGTGACCTCGATTCTGCCCAGCGCGTGGTCGAGGCCTTCGAGCGCTATGATATTGACGCGGTCATGATCGCGCGTGCTTCACTCGGTCGCCCGTGGCTATTCGCTCAAGCTGCCGCCGCATTGAGAGGCAAACCAGTTCCTCCCGATCCAACCCTTGAGCAGCAACGAGACTGCATGTTGCGCCATTACGCCTTGATCGTCGATCGGTTCGGCGAAGAAAAGGGAACTGTGTTGATGCGAAAATACGCTTGTTGCTATGCCCAAGGCCGCCCTGGCGCTCGCAATTTCCGCTCGTTGGTGGCGAACGTAACAACGGCCGCCGAATTCCACGCGGTGGTTGCCGAACATTTTCCGCTGACACCAGCACCAGAACGGCCTTCTGCAACCGATAACAGTTAATTCGGTTCGCGCCCGACTCAAATATTGACGACCTGGCCGTCTTCGGGAATTTCCATTTTCGAACAAATGGACGAAACGGAGTTGAGATCCAGAAACGAATCGCTTTCTTCCAGCGGCGAAAGATGCACGAGATACGTTTTCTTCGCTCCGCTGGCTTGGGCAACCTGAGCCACAGGAGTCAAACAACTGTGGCCCGTCAGTTTTGCGTGCTCTTCAAATCCGTCGGCGAGGTAACACTCATGGATCAACGTATTGACGCCTTTGATTCTTTGCACATAGTCCGCCTTAAGATCGGCCGTGGTATCGGTCACGTAGGCTAAACTGGTTTGCGGCCAATCAAGACGAAAACCGAGGCAGCCTCCCGGGTGATGCAGCGGGAACGGAGTCAACTTCCCCTGCCCTGGCAACGCAATCGCTTCGGTCCCCAGGTCCGCAAATTCAAAGACGGGCCGAACCGGAAAAATCTGTTCGTCAAACAGATGATTTTCGATCGCCGCTCGCTTGGTGGGATCGACGTAGACAGTCACCGACTTCAACGACTTCTGATACAACACGTCGAGCAAATAAGTCAGCCCGACCACATGGTCCAGATGGGTGTGCGTCAGGAAAATCTGCAAAGTCGGGGTTTGAATCAAATCTCGTGCCCGAAAGATGCCGGTGCCCGCGTCGAGAATGACCCCGTGTTCAGGAATCATGAAGCACGCCGTATCGCGACGACGGTTCGGATGATATCCGGTTGTACCAAGGAAATGTAACTGCATCGGGTTGGAACGCTCTCAAAGACGCTGACGAAATGGCGGTGTGCTGTCGCATTGCAGTTACGACACCGCCCTATCTTAGTCTCCCAAGCGTAGGCTTACTATCAAGGGCGCCGATACGCGGAAGGAATGTCGTTCGATAATCTGCAGCATTCCAGTGAAGACTATGTCCCCAAACCGCCTGGCCTTGAGAATTCGTTTAACGCCCGAACCACTTCTTGAGTTTGTGGAGAGTTACAGCCCGACCGGCTCGCGCAATCGAGGTCGTCAGCGGAATATGTTTCGGGCAAACGCTAACGCAGTTTTGAGCGTTTCCGCAAACCTGAATTCCACCTGGGCCGGTCAAAGCGTCCAAGCGTTCGCTGGCCATGTTCTTGCCGGTCGGATGATTGTTAAACAACATCGCCTGGCTAATGGCATGGGGACCGATAAAGGCCTTGTCGTAGGCCTGTTTTTTCCGAGCTTCGAATTGTTCGTCAGATTCGTTGGGTTGGCGAACCACATCGACCTTCGTGAACTGCGGGCAAGCCTCCAGGCAGCAACCGCAGCTCATGCACTCGCTGAGCGGGTAGTTTTCTTCCTGTTGTTCACGCGGCTGTTTGGGACCGGGCCCCATTGCGGAATAAGTGTCGACCGGAACCCAAGCCTTGACCCGTGTGAGATTGTGAAACAGCCGCGAGCGATCGACCACGAGGTCGCGCATCACCGGGAACTTGGACATCGGCTCCAGCGTAATTTCCTTTTGTTCTTCCAAGAGTCGATCAACCAGCGCCGAGCAGCTTTGGCGTACACGTCCGTTGATCACCATCGTGCATGAACCGCAAACCTCTTCCAGGCAACCGCAGTCCCAAGCGACAGGAGTGGTCGCCATTCCGGAAGAAGTTTTCGCCATCGCAGCAATTTTTTGCAAAACGCTGATGACGTTCATGTCGGATTCATACTCGACATTGAACACTTCCCAATAAGCAGCCGTGTCAGGGCTCTTTTGCCGCAAGACATTCACTTTGAAGGTGCTGATGGTTTGTCCGTATGCGTCTTTGATCATGCCAGTAACTCGAGGGTAATGAAGTGGATTGATGGAGTTCGACTAGTGGCTCTTGGCCAGCTCGCGTTTTTTCGCGCGTTCCTTCCAGACTTTGTCGATCTCCTCAGCCCCGACGAGACCGTACAAGCGAGGTCGCGGCGGGATAATCGATGTATCGACATCTTCGTACGTCAACTTGGGGTGATCGCCATCTAAAACGGCAATCGTCGACTTCAGCCACTTGTTGGTGTTTTCTTCGAACGCGTCACACCATTTTTCAGCCTCCAAGCGGCGGCCTTCGGCGGTATCAGACTTGAGTGGTGGCATCGCGAAATCCGGTTTGAAGTGAGCGCCGCGGCATTCGTCGCGCTGGAGCGCACCCTTAAGAATCGTTTTGGCCAACGGGAACATGTCGAGCAAACCCTTGGTGAAGACCACGTTTTGGTTGGTCCAATTTCCAGTATCCGACAGGCTGCAGTTTTTCGCGCGATCATGCAGTTCCGAAACAGTCTCGTAAGCAGCCGCAAGCTGTTCGTTACGGCGCACAACCGTTGCCGCCTTGGTCATCACATCACCCAACTCTCGATGAATCAGGTATGGGTTCTCGGTCCCTCCGGTTTTCGCCAGCAGATCATCGTGTCGCTTCTGATGCTGCCGCGCCGCATCATCAAATAGAGTCGCGGACTCGTCGGCAGCCACTCGTTTTGATGACTTCAGCAAGGTCTCCAAACCAGGTGCCGTAATCAACCCACTGAAGATGCAACTCAACAAAGAGTTAGCGCCCAATCGGTTGGCACCGTGGTACTGGTAATCGCATTCGCCAATCGCGTACAGACCGGGGATGTTGGTCTGCTGATTGCGGGGATTACCGACGACCAAACCGCCGTCGGTGTGCCGTTCGTAATCGGCCCACAGCCCGCCCATCGAATAGTGCACTGCTGGGAAGATTTTCATGGGGTTGGTGCGCGGATCAACGCCTTGGAATTTTTGATAGATATCCAAGATCCCGCCGAGCTTGCGGTCGAGTTCGGCTTTGGGAATGTGCGTCAGGTCTAGGTAAACGCAGAGGCGATCCCTCTCGACGCTCAACCCTTCGTTAACACAGATGTCAAAGATCTCGCGAGTTGCAATGTCACGGGGCACCAGATTGCCATACTTCGGATAACGCTCTTCGAGGAAGTAATAGCGATCCGGTTCAGGAATGGATTGCGGGGCTCGCGGGTCATGGGGAGTTCGGGGAACCCAAACACGTCCCCCCTCGCCGCGAGCCGACTCACTCATCAGTCGCAATTTGTCAGCGCCCGGAATCGCCGTCGGATGCACTTGGATGAATTCTGCGTTGGCGTACTTGGCGCCGGCTTGGAAACAGCGACTTGCGGCCGAACCGGTACACATCACCGACATGGTCGAGCGACCGTAGATCAATCCCGGACCTCCCGTCGCGACAACCACGGCGTCAGCCGGAAAGGAACGGATTTTCATGGACTGCAGATCCTGACCGACCATGCCCCGGCAAACTCCGTTGGCATCCAGAATCGGCCCCAAGAAATCCCAGTATTCGAATTTGCGAACCAAGCCCTCGGTTTCCCAACGGCGGACTTGTTCGTCGAGCGCGTACAACAACTGTTGACCGGTGGTCGCACCAGCAAACGCCGTGCGCTTAAACAGGGTGCCACCGAATCGTCGGCGATCGATAAAACCCTCGCCGGTTCGGTTAAATGGCACACCGATCCGGTCCATCATGTCAATGATTTTTGGACCCCACATCGCCATCTCTTTGACGGGCGGCTGGTGTTGTAAGAAGTCACCACCATACACCGTATCGTCCAAATGCAACCACTCGGAATCACCGAGCTGTCGTGTCTGATCATTACAGCTGTTAATGCCGCCTTGCGCACAGACACTGTGCGAACGTTTCACCGGGACGAGACTAATCAGGTCAACGGCGATTCCCAACTCACAGAGCTTCATGGTGCAGGAAAGTCCTGCCAATCCGCCACCGACGACAACGACACGCTGTTTACTCATTGATGTGCTTATTTTAATTTTTGGTTTTTGATTCGAATCGGATGACTGGTTGATTACTTTTATTTTGCTTGTTTGTGGCTATGGTCCGTTCGTTTATGTTCGTCTGCCAATACGGTTCCATCCTGAATGCGTCGTTCGTAAATTTCGTTCTCGCGGGCTTCGGCCTTGTCGGCGTCTACTCCCCAAAAACCGACCACGGCGCTGGTCCCAATTACGGCCACGATCAACCCAATTCCCAGACAAATGTTGCTCGCTCGTTGCTGAGCTTTGGGCGAGACCCACACGCCCCACGTAATTCCCATCGTCCACAAACCATTGGCAAAATGAAAAACGCAGGCCCACACGCCAATCAGGTAAAAAATCGATACCAATGGGGCTTGCAACGCTCGCGCCGCAGTCGAGGCCGCGTTGTACGGGCGGAACTGGGCGATGCCAATCGGATCGGCAATGGTTTCGCGAAACCATTCCGTATGAATCAGTCCATTCATGTGAAAGACATGCCAGAAAATAAACACAAACGCAATCATGCCGGTGATACGCTGCGCCACGTAACGGTAGTTCCGCGCTGTCGGGTAACGACTGGAGTTGTATTTAGCCCCGAACATGAATACGAATCCCAAGGCCGCATGAAACAAAATCGGCAAGAAAATGAAAACCCATTCCACCAGCGGCAATGCAGCCCCCAAAGAATGAATCTGAAAAACAAAGGTTTGAAAGGCTTCTGTCCCGTTCCAAATCGAGGCATTCACCGTCAAATGCACGACCATGTACAAACCGACCGGAATCAGCCCGCTCAAGGAATGCAAACGACGCAACATGAATTCATGCCGGTAATACCATGATTCTGGTTTGTTCGTTTTAATTTCTGTTTCCAAGGCTATCCGACCCTTAATTTGCTGTGCAAAACCCAATCAAAACACGGGTTCATTCTAGATTGAGGCCGTTTTCTACAAAAGGACGTTGTCAGCGACATTTCTCGCCGACTCTTTGGATACTTTTACAACCGCGTGAGACATAATTCGTTCACCCTCGAATCCCCCTTTTTCCGATCTTGATCTTCTGCTCATACCAACGTTTAATGAACTTTTTCGGCGGACTATTCGTCACAGAACTGTGACAACATCGTGGAGAATTTTTGTGAAGTACTGGATTCCGATAGCTATCATTGGTGTGCTTGTCGCTGCAATTGCGGCTACTTTCCTGCTCGAACCTCCTCCGACTCAGGAGAGTAAGGCCAAGCAAAAGGAACGCACCAAACCCACAATCTCTGTTGGCTCGCAAGCCGACAGCGAGGCTCAACCTAGTGCCCTTTCACTCGACTCGGGAACAACTTCAACGCCTCAGAAATCCGTCAAGGAACTGGACGTCTCCGGCATTCCGGCGACCCCTGAACTTGAAGCGTACGTCGACGCAACTCGGCAACAGGATGCGAATCCGCCGAGCCCGGAAAGTTACGTGATCGGCCTGCAAATTGGCGATGAAGCCGTGGCCTATCCACTTGAGTATTTCAGTGCCAGCCGGCGACTGTTCAACGATCAAGTCGGCGGGACCAAAGTGGCTGTTTTGTGGGATGCCGACAGCCACACGGCGTTGGCCTTTACTCGCAGCAATTCCCGTTTCACTCTGCTGCGCGATCGCTGGATGGACTCGATCGTGGCTGTCGACGAGTCGACTGGATCGCTGTGGTCTCCAGTGGCCGCACTCGGAATTCGGGGCCAGCATTCTGGCAACTCACTCACGTTATTGCCGATCATCGTGACGACTTGGAACAAATGGCAAGCAGCGTTTCCGGCAACACAGGTCATTGCTCCACCCGCGGATTCGGCAACGACGGCCGTCACGGTCGCTCCGCCGGATCAAGGAGCCGAATTTGCCGTTATTGTGAGCGATGGCGCCGAGGCAACCAGGGTCGCCTTTTCGGAACTAAAAACCAAAGGCGTGATTGTGGCCAATCAATCCAAGATCATTCTGATGTTTGATCCGCAGACCTCGACGGTCCATGCCTTCCGCAATCAATTAGATGGAAAGGCGATGCGGTTTTCCATTTCCGATCAACTGATCGTCGATCAAGACACCCAGTCGACTTGGGAACCTTCCACCGGACGCGCAACCACCGGTCCGCTTGCCGGCAAAAAGTTGGAACGTCTCCCTGCATTTCTCGTTAAATCCGACGTGTGGGCCAAACTCTCTGGCTCGGGCCAACGTCCGTAACCGTGCCAATTTTTTTCTGCGATACCGCCTAGGCCGCTGTCAGCGTCTCATGCGCTGGTAAGCGTCCAACAGGGGGGTGTTAGCGTTTTTTTCATGCGCTGCAAGTCTGGATGTTGCACCAATACGAGTACTGAAGCCATAGTCGCCTTTCGCTCCGCGAAAGATGCGACAACACGGAACTTTCGCGGAGAGGTTGTGAATTTATTCAGACACGAGCGATCAAGGTAACCGCGAGGTCCGTTAACCGTGTGACAATGCGCGCTACTTTTGCGGAGCAAAAGGCGACTTTATAAATTCACAGCCTTGGAGCGAAAGTCGACAATCCAGCCGTTTAGAAACAAGCCTAGCACGAAGCACCATTGCGTGAATTCTTTCGCGCGAAAACAGGACTCACTTGCTGGCGCTTCGAGCTGGTATTTCCGCTCGTACTAGCGCAATATCGAAAGGCCCAAGCAATCGGTTAAGGCGCTTCTGGATTTTTTTCCACTTTTGGTTTCAACACCCAATCGTGATCAAACGAACGCTGGAGCCATTGATTGGCAACTTCATTCGCGTCGTTATCGAGGTTCACCCGCAACTCCTGGAAGCGTGTTTCATTACGAATTTCTGCCAACCGCAAAAAATACATGCCGGTGGAGATCTCGTGCTTCTTCGCTGAGTCGGGAATGGTTCCGTTGAGCAATAAATTGTTCAAGCGAGAATAAACACAACTCGACATGAACAACTCCGTCGCGATATCGCCGATCCGCGCCTGCACATTTTGCTGGTCAATAATCTGTTGACCATATTTCACCAGATTCATTTCACAAGCCCAAGCGAAGCGAGCAATTTGCTTGGAAAGGTGACGAGCATGGAAGCGTAAATGCTCATGCTTAATCGGAATGGGTGGCGGTGTCTTCACCAGCTTGTAGGCATTCCACGGCTTCTTAGCCAACTTCAGCATGTCCATGCCCAGATGCCGCAAGCCCACCGCAGCGATGAAACAACGGAGCACATCGTTCGCGCCCTCGCCGATCTGGTTGAGCCGCGCGTCGCGCATCAACCGCTCGAATGGTTGGTCCGTGAAGAATCCCGCACCACCCCAAATTTGCAGACAATCATTCGTGATTCGCCACAATTGATCGCTGGCGAAGACCTTAATCATCGCCGTCTCAATCATGTAATTCTCTGCCCCGCTATCGATCAGTGCCGCTGTATGATACGTGGCGCTCTCCATCGCGTAGATATCCGCAGCGGCCTCGGCTATCTTCTTCTTCACCAGCTCGAATTCGCCCAAAGTTTTGCCGAACTGGCGGCGTGTTTTGGCGCGATGAACCATTCGTTCCAGACAAAATTTGGCGGCACCGGTGCAGCTGGCGCCAAAGGTCGTGCGGCCGTAATCCAGAACGGTGAGGGCCATTCGCAAGCCCTTGCCGAGTGAACCAAGTATATTTTCCTTGGGCACGCGCATGTCAGTAAATTGCAAACGCCCTGTGGCCGTTCCACGAATCCCCGTCTTCTCCATCCGTTCCTCAACGACTTTGAAGCCCGGCATGTCGGGAGTCACCACAAACGCCGTGATCTTGCCGTCGGGATCGGAGGGGTCCGGCGTGCGCGCCATCAAGGTCAGCACGTCGGCAATCCCACCATTGGTGATCCAGCGTTTTTCGCCCGTCACCAGAAAAGCCCGCCCGTCCTCGGTCGGCGTCGCGCGCGTCCGTACATTGCCGGCATCGGAACCGGCGTGCGGTTCAGTAAGTGCGAACGCGGCAATCTTCTCGCCGGTCATCAGTGGTCGCATGTATTCCTTTTGCGCTTCGGTGCCGAACAGCTCGAGTGCACGCAAGCCGATGGAATGGTGCGCGTTGACAAACACCGCAGTCGATCCGCAATGACCGCCGATCACTTCCATCACGCGGCAGTAGTTGAACTGTGACATTCCGAGGCCACCGAACTGGCGGCCCACGGTCATCCCTAAGACGCCGATACTTCCCAGTCCACGAATGACCGAATCGGGAATCCGCGCGTCGCGATCGATTTGTGCGGGATCGATGTGCTCAAGGCAAAACCGTTTGACCTCGGCAACTTTTTCGTCGCCAGCCTTTTTGCTCTCGGCAGACAGTTCCGGATAGGGGATCACCGACTCGACGCGAAAACGTCCGAAGAATAAGTCCTTGGCAAAGCCTTCTTTCTCGGGTCCTGAAAACAGGATTTCTTCGGCTTGGGCGATTTGTTTTTTTTGCTGTTCGGTCAACGTCGCAGACATGCCACTCTCACTTGGTGCGAGTCAATAAAAAAAGGGAAGCGAAGCCCCTCAGTTGGCCCCGCCACCCCCAGATTATCCTCAGCGCTACGTCAAAACGCAAGCGACGGGCAGTCAGTGGAGCGATTGCCCAAGTTCACCAACCGGTCAAGCCCGACGCGCGGTCCGGCTTTGGTTGGCGGTTGAATTGAGCAGCGTCACCCGTTAGTTGTTTTCTTCCCAAATCGATTCAGTCAGCACCGCGCGATCGACATTATGGTTTTCACCCGGTTCGCAAGCCACCGGGATCGAACGATCGACGATGAAGAACCCGCGGTAACGCTGGCGTCGACCTTCCTGATCTTCCAATTCACCCGTGGCAATCGGATTGCCCGTCACCGGATCGACTTCGAAGAAGCCCACGGTGATCCAGATCGCGAACACGCTCGACCTCGTCGTCACCAAATTCCCCAACCGCTGCCGCATCTCGTAACGCGTGTAAGCGCTTCTGCCGGAATCCGCTGCGGGGATTGCCGAGTTAAAGTCGAGTAAAGGGGTCGTCGGATTGGTGGTATCTGCAGGGCGAAACAACGTAGGCCCGCTAGTACGATTGACCAACGTATTTGGCGATACAAGCGGCGGTACAAAGTTAGACGACTCTGCACTTCGAAACGGGTTTGAAAAATCCGTAGGTGTATTCGCCGGCGGAAGACTCCCTTGGCGCGAAGTCTTAAATCCATTGAAAGATAATTGAGTTGAAAAGGCACCGGTTCCAGCATGCATTAACGCGTTGTAGACACGATCGTCGGAAACAGTATTGAGGTTGATTTTGCCAGGAACCCGAAAGTTTGAGATTTGATTGAAGGGTGGGCTAAAACCATCAACTGATCCCGAACCTCCGACACCGAACACGCTGGCGGACAAGTAGGTTTCTGTGCCCGAGAAACGAGATGGAACTTCTAGGTAATCAAACACTTTATGCAGTGCAGGCATCCCCTGCCCAGGCGCATCTGAATAGGCGTTGAACAAATGATTAAATTGGCCAGCGAATCCTGGGAAAGCTGCCGCTGGTATTCTCGAAGAAACACCGTTGTAAACGTTGTCAGGATTAGAAGCTGCATCGTCGAATCGCGATGGCAAAAGTCCAGATGGTGTGTAAGGAACATTTACGAGCTCCAAATGGGACGCAAATGGGCGATTGTTCCACGTCAGCCATGCGAAGCCATTTGTCGAATTGTTCCGGTAAGCGAGATCAATTTGTCCCAAGGACATTGAAATACTGCGGCTGATAAAATGGTCGTCACCTGGTTCCAGTGGGGTGTCTGCCGCAGGAGGTGGATTCGTCCCATCATGGGTGCCTTTCCACAACAGGCGATCACGGCCAAGCGATTGCTCGAACTTGCCGCGCTCAAACGACGCAAAGAACTTGCGAAGTGCATTCGATGGAGTTTCTTCTGCTGCTGAAGATAGTCCGTTAAACGAAGTCACATCCGAACCGATGTAGTCGACAGTGCGATAGGGATTCGTGATCGGGTCATAATCATTTAACGGATTCGCAAGTCGTTGCAGATGGAACGTAAATGCGCTGGTAAGCATTCCATCATCGCGCAATCCAGAATTTAGATCGGCGCTATTCGGCATATTTGACCAGTCTGATGGCGGGTCCGTCACGAGGACTGGCGGAGGGTTTAGCATTTCGTCAACGGGTTGGTCCATTGTAACCTGGGCGGTCGTTGTCGTATCGTAAAATTCAAACCCGTCCCCCGGCGGAGTCATTGGTCGAATACCGTAGTTGGGGTTTGCTAGGCCAACCCCATATCCGCTAATGGGATCAGTAATGCCAAGTGACCGAGCAATACCGTTAGGGTTGCCGTCGAATTGACGGCCAATTGGCACAACGACAACATTCGTGGCCAAATAGTCTCGAAAGACATTGTTCACAGTGTCCCAAAAACCTCTGACGTAAACCTCGTTACTGACGGGTCGCAACGTGATTTGCCTTGTGTCGCCGAGCTCGGTTGCCCATCCTGGAGTTGTTTTACGACCAAGGTACGTTCGATATTCGTTGCCCACAACATTCCCGGTCGAGCCAATAACAGCCCTTCGACCGGGCAGAAGTTCTGGAATCGTTGCCGAAATTGACGAATCTGGAAAGTAGATTTTGCTGGGCTGCTCGGTGATTATTTCTGCGTCTGTCGGTTCGCGAAAATAAATCAGTCTCGCAATGTCATTGGCATTGATTGTCGCGTTATCGATGTCTTGATTTGTTCTCGTTGATGCCCTTAAAACCCGTACTCGCCAAACGGGACTAGAGTTATCGAGCGATCTTTGATTCAACAAAACACCGTCAGTCGCTCCGTAAAATTCTCGTGGCGTACGTCGATTATTTTGATCAATAGTCGGGTTTGTCGTGTGAACCCACGGATTATAAATTTCAAAAAACGTGCTGGCGTTTGGTACAAATCGACTATCCGTGTCATCGTCAGTACCGGCCATAGTGTCGTTGCTGCCATCATCTGTTGCGAGATCTTCGGTTCTACGATCGTGAAGAATCAGTGATTCGGTAAGCAGAAGTTCTGGGCGTTCGCATCCCCAAATGACTTCTTGGTTTGGTTGAGGCGATGGTGGCGTTGCACTGGGGCCAAAGTCTCCATCGGCATCCCAGCCCGTGGCGTCGAATGGCTCCAAATCAAATTCGAAAGGAGTCATGATCGAGTCGGGATCACGAAAATCCACGACATTAATAGCCCACTGGGCCACGTCTCGCCGAAACGCCAAAACATCATTTGGATCAGTTACGGTGTCGCCGTTGTAATCGAATGTAATTTGAGCTCCGGTATTGTCGTACTGAGTTACCAAGAGCGTGAGCACATACAAATGCTTCGCATATTGATAACGTCCCAAAGCATCCATCGAGTCTTGTAACCGATCATTGTTGGCATCGAACGGCACGTTTGCGCCATCCATTTGAGTTATCAAATCGGAAATTACTTCGGACATTTCGTCGACGATGCCATTGCCATCATCGTCGATGCCATTTCCAAACGGACGATTGACTCTAAAACGAAGACCGCGAATTACTTCGTTTGGTAATAAAACTCGGATTTGCGCATCGGTTAAGATGGGCTGAATTCTCAATAGTTTTTCGGCGAGATTGTGCGGCGGGACGGGCACCTCGTTGCTTTCTGTGGTAATCAGATGGGGTAGGATCCTGCCGTCCGCCGCGGCGAGGGAGCCCGAAAGCAGAGTATTCAGTCTCTGGGCATTTGATTCCGCCCCAGAATTGTTGCGTTGCAGAACAGCAGCCAATTCACGGGACGTATAAGGGTTATCGACGGCAGAAAGACTACCATCACCAACGGACGCATAAACAAAACTGTTTTCGAAAGGGGAATTCCAAAAATCCAATTCGTAAGCGGAATTCAGAATTTCGTTTGGTGTCGGCAGCGTCGAGTTAAGGATGTCAGCCGTCGGCATTCCGACAGGAATGTTTGCAAACGATGCAGACATTGGATCGTATGGATCTGACGTGACCGAAGGATTAAAAGTATTGGCAAGTCCGAAGCCCAATCGGCCGTGCACATCCATCGGGCCTCCAAAAAACAAGTTGCCTGTCAGGCCGCCCAAGGCAAATGAATTGTTGGGGTAACCAGACAACTTAAATGCACTCTTAGGATCGCGAACCTGTCGTCCTGGGACACTTACCAGAGGCGGTGGTCCATCGATACCATAACGCGAAAGAATTAGGTTTGAGGCCTCAGCAAACGGAAACATTTGGCGTAAATCGATTTCCGGTGGACCGTACCCTTGACCCACTGACGTTGACGGTACTCCGTTGAGTAAAGGCAAAGGAGTTTTGTAGAAATTGGGATCTAGTTGGGCAAGATTTCCATGGGCGTTCAAATTAATTTTGCCGTCCATGTCGACACACATGTAGGATACCAACGGTTTATAGACTCGGCCCTTAACATCGGTTTGAATTGGCAAACCAATATCGATCCAAACACTATCGTTGAATCCATCGCCATCATTATCGACTACTGTGCCAACGCCATTGCCAAAGGCACGAAAATCTGCCCTGGATGGTTGGTTGCCTGCCGGCGCCGGTGGTGGGTCGTTGGCGGTTGAATAGGCACGAAGGGTTTCGCGGTCGAAACTTGGGATTACTCGGGTGGGGTTCGGGTTACCTGGCGCGGTTTCGACTAAAGCCAAAAACATATTTTGATAATCGGCAGCGTCATAATCTTCATTGGTCGAAAGCCGGTTAGGTTCGGTGGCATTGTCGAAGGAACCCCAAAGGTAATCGCGAATAAATTGATCACGCATTTTTGGTGGAGTCGACGGAATAGTAAAGTCGCGAGTTTGATTAGGACGTAGCGCATCAATCGAAAGTGCGTTTGTATTTATCGCAGCATTTCTATTGAAAATTCCCGCACCGACACCTGCAAATGGACGATTGTTGACGACGATTTCAAATACTCGCTGATTGTTGCCCACGATATCTGACAATATGCCGGAAACATCGTAATCAAAAATGATCGTTGCATCATTTGTCGCTCGATCAAATTGTACGATTCGTCCCGAAACAGGCGGAAATGTTACCCTATTGCCGGTAACTGTATTGGTCGCGCTTACGATTGAGATTACAAGACCTGCCAAGTTTAGATTTGTCTTAGCAGTCAAATAGGAGGACGGGGTTGTGTCCAATATTTCTTGAAGTGCCCCGGGAACAAGATTTGTAATTCGATACATCCCACCTTGGGAACCGCCAGCAATAGGATCTACAAAAATTAATTCGGTACCTGGAATGTTCGATTGTTTCCAACCATACCCGTACATGTCCTCAAGGATCGAGTGGCCGCGGAGGGGAGAGCGGGGATCGTCAAGGCTGGGGCCGCGGAAGACGTCGTAGAAGGCGCGGTTGACGAGGGTGCGGGCGTCATCCCGCCGAACCTTGATCCGGCCCAGCACAACCGCCGAGCGACGGAACTGGTTGGCGATGAGCACAAACGATGCGCCCATCAAAAGGAACAGCACGATCAAGGTCAAGACAAACAGCAGAGTCACGCCGCGTCGACTTGAATTCGTTTTCTTAAACATCATAGTTCTCATGGTTCCTAGCCTCCCTGATTGAAATTCAATCAGTTGTTTATGTTCATTCCAACGTTCACATTGCCTCATGAATCGTTGTTTCAAAGTCTTTATTTTCGATAGGTCTTCTCAAACACCGCCCACACATCCGGTAAATGAATCGCGTAGGTTCGAGAGGGAACGGTGGCTGGTAGATTACTACTCGGACCTGCCACAAACTGCGAAAAATTGGCATACGTTTGCGGATTTGTCGGAGTCGTCGCGTCGTCGTATTGCCAGCCAAAATCGAAATCCGGTCCGCGCAAGGTTACCTGCCAATAGTACGGCGGTGGATTAGTTGAATTTGGTGGGCCAATATACGTCGCGTCATCGACTTGATAAAAGTTAAATTGCTGGACGTAGCGGTTGCTGTTGTAATTAAAGGACACGTTCGTGAGCGCTACCCAATCGCCTCGCCGGATCTCACTCCGTTGTGTCGAGCGACTGTTTGCGGCTTGCAAGCCTCCCACGTCCTCCCGAAAGATCAACGTCCCGCCGCCATGGGCCATTCGAAGTCGACCGCCATTTGGAGCAAGGGGATAGTTGGCAGCTGTTACTGGATGGTCGACCTGATACATCCGATCAAACGCCTGATTCTGCGTTGCGGGACTGCCCACGATTCGCGGTCGGCTTTTCGAGACGACAAAGTAATTACGGAATTCTCGCACTAAATCCCGCGCATCGGAATCTGGGTCAACCGTGGGGTAGTCGTAGTTAATTCCTGGCGGAGGATTGTTTTGAGTGGTTTGCACAATGTCGGCTGGAACCGCCACGACCATCACCGACATTTCGCCCAACGCTTGTCGTCGGACGTCGGTGGAACCGCCCTTGTCAAAAACTTGTCGGGGCGGGGCGAGATCCGGTGACACATAACCTGGGGACGGGATCGATGGTTCCACGACTTGCAAGTCATCTCGCCAGGTCATGTGGTGCCGTGCCAGTTCCAGATCCAACGGAGCGTTGGGAGCGATGTTACTGGCAAGGTTGACCCGTTCCATGAAAACCGATTGATCGGCAGCGAAATTGGGTGGCAAGGGTAAAGGTTCCAGAACATCAGGTATGCCATCGGAATCAGTATCACTCACGAATGGGAACAGGCCTTCGCCGGACCCGGGCGGTAACGTCGCGACTCGGTCGGCAACACCAATCGGATCGATCACGTAGTTGCGCGCTGTGCGGAATCTAACTGGCGAACCGGTGATGGTCCAACGGTCGGTATTCGCAAAGCCCTTGATTTCAAATTCATTCGCCAAGTTGGCGCCCATGCGATAGGAGGTTTCCTGATCGAAACCGATTTTGGCTTGCTCTACGGCAAAGGGAATCATCACCATCACACCGGCGACGCCGATCAGCGCTACGATGATCGCGGTGAGGACTTCGATAACCGTCAAGCCATTACGTTGAATCGTTTTCATGCGAATTGCTTTCATCATTTTTCTGCGCGACTATTGGGCCGCATTGACTCCCTTAACCGCGATGCCCCGTGATTCCAAAATTCGAACCAACTCGGTGTTAGGCAGCGCCGTATTGAGCAGCGTTGTCGGTGGAACCGACTCGACCACCGACGCCTTGCCAGTCAGGCAATTCAATTGGACCCATAACACATTGGGGTCGTTAAGCAGCGTGGTTGGTGGGGCATCAAGGGCACTTTTCGGCCAGAAATTTGTCGTCGCGGGATTGAGATCGTAGGTGTATTTCTCGCTATCTTCGGCGATGCAGAAGTAAACCATTTCATTGGAGTAGTAAATTACACCCCAAGCCCCATTGTTATAGATTTGGTCGACGCCACCATTGATATCAAAGGTGATGGCCACCGGATAAGTGTTTGGTATTATGTCCGGCACCGAACCACCTCCGACAATCTTGTCCACATTGAGTCCAAAGTTCGACCAAGTGAACGGTTCAGTATCAACATCTCCGACATCCAGTGGACCCGAATAATTCAGGTCAAGGTGATAACTAGGCGGCAGAGTGACCAAAGTCCCAGTTCGATAGGCAGGAATAAACTCGATTGTGAAGTCGACCTCGAATCGCGGTGTCGCGATAGCTGGGCCATTCATACCTGGGGGTTGCGACAAGTCATAAGGGACGCCGCCTTGTCTTTGGCACTGAACCCGGAAATGAGTAGGAAGGCCAGATTCAGCGGTTTGATAGCTAACGACTTCGCACACACGGTTGTCCAGAATTATCGTGCGCCACTCCATGTTGACGATTCGATTGCGAGTGGCCGTATCAATTGGATAAGGAATCACTGCTTCGAATTGTCCGGCGCCGGTGGTTGTTTGGATCACCGCGCCAGTCGGTGGATTGTTTGGATTCTGCTGCTGTCCCGAATACGCCGGGAATTTCCGCAGTTGGTACATTTGGTTGGAGACATGAAAGATCGGATTTACATTCGATCCGCCTTTTGAACCATAACGAAAGAAATTCGGATTGCGCACAAATGCGACTCCTCCAAACCCGGTTTCACGTGCCCGCAAAGAAGCTTCGTTAAGCGCCGAGCCAATGGCCCGAGCCGTCTCGCGAATTCCACGTTCTTTGTTGAAGATTCGCACCTGTGGAATCAAGATCGCGGCCATGATCGCCAAGATGGCGATGACGACCAGGAGTTCCACGATCGTAAAGCCAGCTCTGTTGTCGTCGCGACTATTTTTGAAAGCGATTTTTCTCATTGCGGTTATTTCAAATTTTTCGAGGTGATGAGGATCTCAACGTCTTCCAAGGGAAACGACTCAGCCAGATGGGCGGTTGCCAGCGGAACCAAAGGACCAGACGGATTCGGTCGGTAACCGATTTGAAATGACAATTCATCGCCAAAGGCGTCGACGACATAGGGAATTCCATTGTCCATTTTGATCTCCGACGGTTGCAGAAAATGCGTGCCGCGATTGTCGGCATCCCATGAGTTGTAGAGGATCATGTACAACAACTTGGCGGATTGTTTTGTGGTCGTAATCGGCATCGTGTTGGCATCGTTGAATGCCGGACCTCCGACACGTTGTAAATAATTCCAATTCGCTTCATGCAATGACGTACGCCGTGTCGTAAGTGCGTTTACGTACTCCGGATAGCCGTTGTATGGCGGCTTCAGCGGAAAAGTATTCGAACCATCAAAGTCGGATACAACTGAAGGCATTTCGACGAGTAGCCATTCAATAATGGTGTTGTCATAGCATCGCTTCTTCTCCGCCGTCGTAGTCGAAGGTAAAACGTCTTCGTAACGAAACGGCATGTTTCGCGCTTCGTAATTTTCCAAGCGGGCATTCAAAACCGCTTGGCAACGAGCAATGATGGAGCGGGTGCGGGCGGCGGAGGCGTCGTCGCGGGCGCTGAGCAACAGGCCCACGGCCAATGAACTGAGAACGGCAATGATGCTGATCACCATTAACAACTCGATGAGCGTGAAGGCTCGCCGACGCGGCGTTAATGGGCAGTGGTTCGAGATGTTCATGTCAAATACTTTCTTCAATTCAGTGGTTGGATGGCCGATCGCATTGCCTCACGATTCGTCTACCAACGCGATGCTTGCCCTCCTGCCCTCAATTCTCACTTTGTCCATACGCCATTTTTACGAATTGCTATTGAGTCAACTTTTCCAACCGTCCCTCGGAGAAGTTGCCGACATTGTCTCGTTCGAAACGATTGGTAGTTGATCCCGCAATGTTGCCGGAGGTGAAAGCAGTAGCCGAGAAAAAGCCGTCAATTCCTGGCGAAAAGATTTGGAATTTTCCTGCCGAGTAGTACTCGTTGTTACTTGTCGCTGAATTGAAACCCCAATATGGCCCTACAGTAATTGGTGGAACAGGTGTCACACTAGGGTCGGGCCCTATAGGCAAATAGACATCCCACTTTGGAACATTGGTCGCTGTTTGAAGTGTTGTCCCTGAATTGTTCGGAGAGGGAACAGGTAACGAATTTATTGAAAAATATACTATCGGTTCATATCTACCGCTTGTTTGAGTGCAAACAGCTACAGAAGGATACGGGTTAGGAATTGTCCCGATAGGCTCTAACCATGCACCAGGGTCGCCAGTTGTGTTGCTTGTGCGCCATTTGAATAATTTATTAAACTCGAAAAAAACTTCTCTTTCCGCATTAGTCCCAGCGGCCATCAATGACGGATCTAAAACGTAATTGTATCCATGTAGTGCCTGGACGTTGCCGGAATTGTCTACGTAAGTCAGGGGATACTGTTTGTTCTTCGCAATACCTGAAAGCCAAAATGCTAGAGAGGTTTCGGGATTCAAATACTGTCCGACATCATTCCACCAGATGTCGATTCGACGTGGACCGCCTGCCATCCCGTCGGCATCGGCTAACTCGCCATGATTTGGGGAAAGCCGATTAAGGTAAGGAATAAAATCGTTGACTGTTGCACCGACGTAATTAAAACCACTCGGTGGATAAAATCCATATTTGGTCTTGAACGCTTCCAGTGCCAAGGCGATTTGGGAATTTTCCTGTTCGATCCGGAATTCTTGGGCTCGGGTGTAGGCTCGCATGGAGCCCCAAGTCGCCAGGGAGGCGAGGATGGCGATGATGCTGATCGTGACCAACAATTCGATCAACGTAAATCCGCGACGGGTTGTTTTAGTCTGCGTTAACATGGGGTGATTCCCCTCCCAAATTTCTGTGTTTCTATCAACTGACTCGATTTATGTTGCCGCATGATTCGAGTGTTTGTCGTTTTTTCCGGAAAGTCGTTTACTCCCGCTGCCCTCGCGAGCTGCCGGCTGCCGTTCCTGCTATTTCTTGCCGCCGCCGCTCAAACCACCGATGATCGACATCAGCGGCAAGAACAAGGCCGCCACGATAAAGAGCACGACCAGACCGAGGAAGATAATCATCGCCGGTTCGATCAACTTGATCATCCCGTCCGTCAACGTCTGAACTTCTTCTTCGTAGTAATCAGCCACCTTGTACAACATCACATCGAGTTCGCCGGTTTCTTCACCGACGTCGACCATGTTGATCACCAAGTCCTCGATCACCGGTTTCTTGTATTTGATGAAGTAAAAAGCGAAACCGATGAAGCCCAGAATCGCACAGGCGTAGGCGACGTACATCCAATAATCGGGCTTGATAAACAAAACTGCGAGCGGTGGAAGCGCCAGCGTCAACATGAAAAAGAACATGGCCACCGGATGAAATTTCGGCTTCGATTCGGCTTTCATGGGTCGGGCGATGGTATCGCCATCCCGAATCGCATCGTTGATCCGGAGGTAAACTTTTTCGTACATTGCATTACCCGATGTTTCGCGGGTGATCGACAGGCCTTCCAGAATCGGCACACCGCTGGCGACGAGGGCGCCAAGGGTGCGTGTCGTTCGGGCGAGATTGCTCTTTTCGATGATCTTGCCAAAGACCGGCAATTTCAAAAGATACAAATGGAAGCCCATTCGGCCGGCCTTGAATTTACAAACCAGCGAGACGAACAAGATCCCCACGATCGGGACTAGCGGGAACAAAAACCACAGCTTCACGCAGCGATCGGAAATCGCCATCAGCAACTCCGTAATCGCCGGCAGCTTCAGCTGGAACTCCTCGAACATTTTTTGGAATTCGGGGATGATGAAGATCATGATGAACGTCAAAATCAAGATCGTGACCATGATGATCACGATTGGATAGATCAAGGCCCCAATGACCTTGTTCCGCAAAGACGCGGTGCGTTCCTTGAACTCCGCCAGACGCCGGAGAATGACTTCGAGTGAACCGCCAGCCTCACCAGCCTTGATCATGTTCACATACAGACGGTCAAAAACTTTGGGCGACTTCGAAAGCGCCTCGGAGAGCGATGCTCCTCCCTGGATTTCGTCGCAAACATCGATGAGCGCGTTTTTCAGGGCTCCCGGATTGGATTGATCCTCCAGAATCTGCAGGCTGCGGAGAATTGGCAGACCCGCGTCTTGAAGAATCGAAAGCTGACGGGTAAACGTCACCATTTTTTTGACTCCGGCACCGCCAATGGCAAACGTTTTGCGTTTGCTACCTTTGTGCGCGGCTTGAGCCGAGGTCTTTTGAGCCGAGATTTTCGTGACGAAGTAACCCATGGAGCGAATCGTCGCTTGGGCCTCGTCTTGTGTTTGGGCTTCAATTACGTCGCGGATTTCTTGACCCTGGGGGTCCATCGCTTCAAATTGAAAAGTAGGCATAGCTCAAACCTTCTGGGGGTATTCCAACCTAGGCGGCGAAATTGCGAAAAACGGGGTCCGGAAATTTGACCCGTGTTTCGACAATTTCTGATTTAGTGTTGGGATTGTTCGTCAGGAAAAATG